>JAICXY010000080.1 GCA_025934495.1 Candidatus Nitrosocosmicus sp. | reverse complement strand
TTTGGGATTGGATAATGAATGTTTTGATTTTGATGATGATGATTACTTTCCATGTCAAAGAAAAAAGAATTGTAAACTACGGAATGTTCTACAATGTAACTATATTTGGCAATATTACAACAAGGTGAAATATCATCTTGACATTCAGAGCCTAATTGTTTAATTAATATATAATTAGCATCTTTTTATATTATACGAAATCATATTTATAGGACTATTTACATTTTAAAATAAAATGATCGTTTGTTTGTTTGTTTGTTTTGTTACGTTATATTTATCTATTTCAGGGTCAGTAATGGTAAATTAATCATTGTTTTTCATATAGCCACCACATCATCATACCCTGAATTAATTTTAATTATTAAGAGAATACTTTGTTAAATATTAACTTGGCTCTCTTTCTTATCTCGTCGTCCATTTCTACAACAACTAATCCTTCGTTTGGTTGACCGTAAAAAATGGTCCATCCATTTGGAGAATACATAAAAAGAGGTAAAGCTGTCAAATCTTCTTCTCCCTCTATTATAATTCGTATTTTGTTAAACCTAAGTGTAATTATTTTTTTAATTAGGTTAATAATTTGTTCATTTATTTCACCCGGTTTATTCTTGCAATGGATTATTTCATCTACATGAAATCCTAAGAGTTTTGTTTTCCTTATCCTTTTTTCTTTGTTATCTATGATCGAAAGATCAGGCGTATATCCAAATTCTACAAACCTTTCTGTAGTTGTATCTCCAACTGTTATTATTTTTTTTGAATTTTTAATGAATGAGAAAATCTTGTCTTTATCGACGTTATTATCTTTAATTAAGGTACCAAAAGGCGTTTTCAATAAATAACTGTAATGAGGATTAATTAGCATATTGCCAATTTTTATAGTTAGTCTTTATATAGCATGAATTACTTTAACTATTAGTTAATTTGGGGTTATTGTTTAATGTTTATTGCAGAATCTTTTCTTTTTCTTCTTCTTGATCTTGTAATTCTAAAGCAACTACACTTATTCTTCCTGCTGTAATCTTTGATATCCTATAAAATGCCTGTGAATATTCCGAATTTGGATCGGAAATTATAATTGATTTTCCTTCGTCACTACCTTGCATTATTTGTGGTGTTAATGGAATCTCGCCTATAAATGGTACCTTAAATTGTTCGCTTATCTTTTGACCTCCACCTTTACCAAATATATTGATTTTTTCGTTACAATTTGGACAAGAAAGATAGCTCATATTCTCAACAACTCCTATTATCGGAATATTTAACTTGTTGAACATTCCTATGGACTTTACAGCAACATTCATGGCCACGTCTTGTGGTGTTGTTACAATTAAAATACCTGTAATAGGTATCGTCTGAGCCATTGTTAGTGGTGCATCTCCAGTTCCTGGCGGTAAATCAATGATTAAATAATCTAGTTCTCCCCAATTTACATCTGTTATAAACTGCTTCACTATTCCTGAAATGATTGGACCTCTGTATATACCGGCTTGTTGTGATTGTTCGTAAAAAAAACCCATAGACATGACTTTTACATTTTCGGTTATTGGTGGCTGTATTTTATTGTCTATTACTTCTGGAGACTGTTTTAAACCTAGCATTAAAGGAACACTCGGACCATAAATATCTGCATCGAGTATTCCCACCTTTGCCCCGGTTTTTGCCAATGCTAAAGCTAGATTTACAGATACCGTTGTTTTACCTACTCCTCCTTTTCCGCTAGCCACTGCTAAAATGTTTTTTACATTTGGTAATAATTGATCCATGGATATTGAACGGCCTTCCATGACTCTTGCAGTAACTTTTAAATCCAAATCTTTTATCCCTAATGTAGATATGGAATTTCTAACATCTTGTTCAATTTCTGAATTAAAGGGGCAAGCTGGAGTAGTTAATTCCAGCGTAAAAGCAAGTTTATCTTCATTAATTGACACATCTTTAATCATTCCCATAGAAACAATATCTTTATGTATTTCTGGATCCTTTACATTTTTCAAAGCCGTAAGGACTTGATCTACAGTAACCATGATAATATAAAACAGGGTCGATTATTCTATTTAAATCATTCATCCTTTAATAGATCGCAAATCATCTTTTAATTAAAATTTTGATAGTAAACATAAAGTTCATAAACTAAAAGTTCTGGATATCTTGTATCTTTATTATGTTTGCTATAGCACATATGACCGATGTGGTGAGAATTCCACCAAGCAAATTGACAAATTCTTTGAAATTAACAGCGATAGGAATTTTAAAAGAAAAGTATGAAAGTATGGTTAATGCTGAATTGGGTTATGTTATTCTTATAATTGATGCAGAAGCAAATCCCGTCGGCAAGGTGATTGCTGGCGATGGAGCAACTTTTCATAAAGTAAATTTTACTGCTCTAACATTTTATCCAAAACTTCATGAAGTAGTTGAAGGAGAGGTAGTAGAAATTACCGACTTTGGAGCTTTTGTTCGAATAGGTCCAACAGATGCTCTTTTACATTTATCTCAGATTACTGATGATTATTTAAAAAGTGATGTTAAACAGGGTGTTATTTTATCTAATCAGTCTGAAAAAACCTTGCGAATTAGTTCTAAAATACGAGCACGAATCACGGCGATAAGTTTGGGAAAAAGTGCATCGATGGGTAAAATTGGAATTACATGTAGACAGCCGTTCTTAGGTGCTCTTGACTGGGTAGAACGGGAAATAAAACGAGCTCAGGAAACTCGGGTTGATGGTGAGGCCGCCACTGCAAATTCAAAAAAACCTGTATCCTCATCTAATATTATTTCTCAAAATACAAAAAAAGACAAGAAATAAAAATTGCGTTCTTATAAATATAGTATTGGCAAAAGAATTTGCATGCAAAAAATGTAAGGCATTAACTACAGGTAAAATGTGTCCTGTATGTAAATCTACTGAATTATCTAAAGATTGGTCTGGCATATTGTTAATTTTTGATCCTCAAAGATCTAAAATTGCATCAACACTTGAAATCACTGTTTCTCATAAATATGCACTAAAAGTGACCTAGTATTAATTGAATAATTATAATAATCTTTATAATGATGCTTCTATTTCATTTCTCAATAAAATAGAAGAACGCTCACTTTTGATCAATTTTTTAAATGAAGATATTGGTTCTGGAGACATTACGAGTAACACATTGATCGATGAAAAAATTCAAGCTAATGCAAAAATTATTTGTAAGAATGAAGGCGAGATTGTTATAAGCGGATTGTCTGAGGCCAAAACTATTTTTGACATATGTGATTGCAACTCTACATTATTGGTAAATGATGGAGACACTTTAAAAAAAGGAACCAATGTTATGAGTGTCCAAGGATCTGCTAGAGCGATACTAAAAGCTGAAAGAACTGTCCTAAATCTGATTATGCATATGAGTGGAATTTCGACCAAAACATCTCAATTTGTTAAAAGAATGGGCGAATTTTCTAATTTCGTAAGTATTTCTTCTACGAGAAAAACTTCTCCCGGTCTGAGATATTTTGATAAAAAATCTGTGGTATTAGGAGGGGGTATATCTCATAGAGTACGGCTAGATCAACTAATATTGATAAAGGACAATCATATTGCAATTGTTGGTTCCGTTAACAAGTCTATTCAATTGATTAAATCAAGGTTTGGTTCCAGCAGAAAAATAGAATGTGAAGTAAGCGATCATAAGGGCATTATTGATGCCATAAAATCAGGAGCGGATATTATAATGCTTGATAATTTTACGCCGGAATCAGTTCGAGATTCTATGGAAAAAATTAAAAGCTTGGGAATAAGAAACCAAGTTATTATTGAAGTATCAGGCGGCATTACATTAGATAATATTTATGAATATGCATCTTCCAGGCCTGATGTAATTTCGGTTGGTTCTTTAACTCATTCTTTTCAATCGGTTGATTTTAGCCTTGAGATATGCCCAAATTAAGATTAAATGGATATTTTTAATTTCCTTTGATGTATCCATACAAAAAACTTTTATCAAGCTGTTATCGCTAACATTCTTTCTATGGGTATTTTTGCTTTGGAGGCTATTTCCGGAGGAACCTTAACTTCGAATATCTCATTAACTAGTGAATTATATACTTTTTCTACTGTAATTTTTTTCATATATTTACATACGGCATCATTTTTAATTGGGATGAACTCTTTTTGTGGATTTTCCATTTTCATTCTATATAATATGCCAGTCTCAGTTGCAACAATAAATTGATTGTTAGTGGATGTTTTTACCTCTCTCATCATTCCTTCTGTAGATAGTATTTTGGAATCTTTGTTAATATCTCCTTTTGATAGATGATATAACGTGGATGAAGTACAGCTGCATTCCGGGTGAATTAAAAATTCAGCATTTTTATAGTTTTTTAACATCGAGTTAATGTCTTCTGACCTTATACCTGCATGAACATGACATTCTCCTGGCCATATTTTTATATTCTTTCTTTTTGTTACCTCTGCTACATATGCTCCTAAAAACATATCTGGTAAAAATAAAATCGTTTTTTCTAGGGGAATATTTTCTACCACTTTTGTTGCATTAGCCGAGGTGCAACAATAATCGGATAATGCTTTTATTTCTGCAGATGTGTTTACATAACTTACTACTATTGCTTCTGGATTTTGTTTTTTCCACTCTGTTAGCTCAAGAGGATTTATTGAAGACGCTAGAGAGCATCCTGCATCCAAATCAGGTATCAATACTGTTTTATCTGGACTTATGATCGATGCTGTTTCGGCCATAAAATGTACACCGCAAAAAACGATTATAGAAGCTTCAGTGTCAGCCGCCATCTTTGATAATTTTAAGGAATCTCCAATAAAGTCTGCAATATCTTGAACTTGTGGAATTTGATAGTTATGAGCTAGAATAACTGCATTTTTTTCTTTTTTTAATCTTGCTATTTCCTTAGTGAAGTCGACGTTTAATACAGACATTTATTTATATATTTATTGTTTTGTTCTTCAATTTAAATAATAATAATTTAGTATATGATTGCCATTGATTTATTGTTCTGGGTAATTGTTGCCTATAATAACACCTTTCTGATTTTTTGTGTATATATTAAATATAGGTTTTGTTATTAGTAGAATGTGCCAACTCATGGATCATTAACAAAAGCTGGAAAAGTAAGAGGTCAAACACCAAAAATTCAAGCGCGTCAAAGAACAAGCCCTGCATCTAAAGTGCGAAATAAAGATAACTTTGAAAAAAGATTTGAAAAAAGAATTGCACCTGGTCAAAAAAAGCCCGAGCGAACTCATAGGCGTTAATTTATTTTATTTTATTTTATTTATTGCTTCTAAATAAAAATATTAATGGGTTAAAATTACTTTCTTATATGTATCGCCATATTGCAGAAACTTGGAAGTCGATGTTAAAAACTCGATCACAATATCTCAAGGATAAAGCATATTTGTGGAGGAGAGAGCCTACAATACATAGAATTGATACGCCAAGTCGATTAGATAGAGCTAGGGCTTTGGGTTATAAGGCAAAACAAGGTATAATAGTTGTAAGAATTCGTGTAGGCAGAGGTGGGATGAGAAAACAACGACCTATTTCTGGTAGACGGCCAAAACATTTGGGTGTTGTTCACATAAAACAAGGTATTAGCATGAAACTGGTTGCTCAACGACGTGTTGGTGAGAAATTTCTTAACCTTAAGGTTCTGGGTTCCTATTTTCTATATAAAGACGGGCAATATTCTTGGTTTGAGGTAATTCTTATCGATCCAAATCATCCTGTTATAATAAAAGATAAAGAAATTAGAAGTAAATTAAATTTTAATTAATTTATTATGTATTTATTTTTTCAACTATTTTGACTATTATCTCATTTATTTCATTTAACGTTGTATCTTTTTCTATGGTTATATAATAAAAAATATCTTGAGTTATATTTGGTATAAATAAAAATGTTACATTTTCATTTTTTTCAATGGTAAATATGGATTTTCCTATTGATACCTCCAACGCTTTTCTTAGCTGCCGTCTTGCAGCCTCTATGTATCTTTCATCTCTTGCTTGCTCAGGTGTTAATATTGGTCTGATATCATTTTTTAGCTTGCCTGTAATAGTTCTGCCAAATTTATTGATTATTCCAACATATCTAATTTTTTCTGAAACTTTTAGAAATGATATGCATTTTTCTTGATCTGTTGTTGATGTTATTCCTTCTCTTTTGTTATCTTTATTTTCTATCATTTTGCTACTACTGTAATACAAGTAATTCGAGATGTTATTTTACTCTTGTTTAATCATTTTATATTAAAATTGCTAGAGTATAAAAAGGGGTCTTACATTCATTAATTTGCAACTTTGCAGACCACTTTTGTATCTGGGATTTTTATTCTTGTATGGTATGTGATGAATTTTCAATAATCCTTCTGCTTTTATAATTTTTGTATTATTTTTTGTTTTTTTCTATCATCTGCATATTATGACATTCGCATTCGCAATCAATCATTTTCATGTCAAAGGAACAGTCTTCATCGGGTCCGCATGTTTCATCGACTGGCCATTTACTTGGGCAATCAATGTGTTTATTTCTTTTGCAAAAAAAAGTTATAAACATATTTTATATTTATTACAAATCTATATTAAATAATTGCGGTGCATATATCGAGCCTTCTCTCACTCTTTTAACTTTGGCAACAGAAAGATAGTGAGGCCATAAAGTTATCATGATCGCTCCCTCAGGTACATTTTCTGGAGCTTCTATTATTATTAAATCGTTTAAATCAACACCATGGTCCTGCAATATTGTTTTGCTTTTTTTAATTAACTCTTCAGGCATTCCGCTGCTATACAGATAAACTTTTTCGGTATATTCTATATTTTGAGACACTATTTATAATAAATATTGAAATAGAAAAACATACCGTTACTCTTAATTTTTAAATTTTGCCTTTATGAAATAAGTATTATAAAATTGTTTTAAAATCGTTATAATTCATCTACTTTATATTTAGTTGTACAGCCAGTACATTCATAAATTTCATTTCCTACTTGTCCTGATACATTGAATCTCACTATTGTTTTGCATTTTGGACATCTTCCATCGGTTGACTTTGTTTTCTTTATAGGTCTTGCTGTTTTTCTTTTCCTACTTCCCATATTATTTTCATTTTAATGAGAGCTTTTAATAAAGTAATTTGTTTTTTTTGTATTTATTTGGCTAAAAATTGGATTGTATTGTATTAGATATCTGCTTGCTTTCTGCTTATGATGCTTTACAAAATAATTGTTGAATCCATAAATTATCATAAAAATAAAAAACTTGTGATTTGCTACCATTTGCATTTTTTAAATTGGATAAAGTTTGGTGATTTTAAATTTAATGAATGGATTTGGTTTTTAACATATAACGTAATTAAATATTTTATAAAGGCAAAAAATAAAAAAGATATCTTTTTGTGATATTTTTTAGTGCTTTAATTGTTTTTGTTTTTGATTAATGGCCGCTTTGGTCAGTTGCTGCTACATTGCCTGCAAGATTGGCATTTACACATATTGGAATGTTATTGCCTGAAGCTGTGACTGCTCCGCCTGTGCCGGAAGTTACACCAAGTGAACTGGCGTCTTGATTACATGCTTGACCGATACTTTGATCAATGTGTGATGTTTTACCATGGTGATGTGAATGGTTGAAATGGTTGAAATGATCAAAGTGGTTGAAATGGTTGAAATGATCAAAGTGGTTGAAATGGTTGAAATGATCAAAGTGGTTGAAATCGTCTCGATTTCCTGCAAAAGCGTTGCCTGCAATAGATCCTGCCATCATAATTGTTGCAAATGCTACTACGACTAATGCTAAAGATGATTGTTTTTTTGTTGCGGTAATCATTTTATTCAAAACAATATTAAAAATATATTATATTACACTTACTTAACCAAAATACTCTAGGAATTTATGTTATTTAATAACCTGCAAGTTTTCAAGTACATGATTTTGGTATTGTAATTTTTTTAGAAATATTTATTTGATATCAATAAATATACAAAAAAGAATTAATACGCTTATTATTGAATAATGATAAAATAAACTTTTAAAATTTCATGGACTTTTGTCCTATTTTATATACTTGAGAATGTATCGTATTTATTTTGGATGAACTTAAAAATTTTGTTTAAATGAAAACTGATAATATTGGATCTACTGATACAAAAAACAATTTTGTAAACACCAAAACATTTATTGAAATTACGGTAGTTGGTAAAGATAAAAAGGGGATAGTTGCAGATATTACTAAATATATTTTTAAAAATGGTGGAAATATTGAAAAGATAAATCAAAATGTTATAAAAGGTCTTTTTGGAATGCATCTGGAAGCGTCTTTTCAAAAAATTGATATATTTAAAATGAGAGAAGAGCTGGTTGCTTTATCTGCGGAATTAAAAATGGAGATAAAGGTCCATTTCTATGACGAAAATAAAATTAAAAATGTTGCATTATTTGTAAGCAAAGAGGACCATTGTTTATTGAAAATTTTGGACTCCGTTTCGAAAGGTGAAATAGTTTCCAATATCTCTATGATAATAGGATCAGAAGAAAAGTTAAAACATATCGCGGATTCTTATTCTATTCCTTTTTTTTATGTTGACCATGTAAATCAAAATGAAGCTGAAAATAAGATTTTGCAATTAGTGGATAAATTCGATATTGATCTTATTGTTTTAGCTAGATATATGAGAATATTATCGCCTAATTTTGTTTGGCGCTATCCTAATAGAATAATTAATATTCATCCTTCGCTATTACCTGCGTTTCCAGGTGCATTGGCATATGTTCAAGCCTATGAAAGAGGTGCAAAAATAATCGGTTGTACTGCACATTTTGTAACTGAGGATCTGGATCAAGGTCCGATAATAATCCAAGAATCCTTCAAAGTGTTACCTGATGATACCTTGGAAATAATAAAGAATAAGGGGCGATCAGCAGAATCTACAGCTTTGTTGGAAGCAGTAAAACTCTTTTTAAACAATAAGTTAGAAGTTTATTGGGGTAAAGTTAATTATAAATTATAATTAACTGTGATTTTTATATCACAACTTATTCCTTTTAACTTGTTGTTATATGTTAGAAGTTAAAAATTTAAACCAGCAAACATTTTCTAATTTAGTTATTAATTCTGATATTGATACTGCTGTTATTCCACTGGGCTCGTTAGAACAACATGGCTCACATTTACCTTTTTCAACTGATACTATAATTGCAGAATATGTTTCTAAAATTATTGCGCAAAAAACAAATGCCTTTTTACTCCCATCACTTTATTATGGCGTCTCTTTTGAACACGAACCTTTTTTTAATGTGTCCGTAAATTACAATATTCTGTTAAATTTTATTTCCGATATTTGTATATCGTTATTTAAACAAAGTATAAATCGTATATATGTAATAAATGGACATCATGGGAACATTGGTCTACTGCAATATATGGGACAGCATATCTCTACAAAATATTCTATAAAAGATAAATTCTTTTATTTTATCAATTATTGGCAAATGCTAGACAAAAGTTTTGATCATGCTGGGGAGGTCGAAACATCTTTAATGTTATTCATATGCCCAGAATTAGTACGAATGGATTCATTTAAAAAGGGATTAGAGTTTACAGATGAAAAAAACACCCATATTAATAGAAACGGAATAAATATGTCTATCAATAATCCTGGAGGATTTATTAAATTTACTAAAAACGGTATTTGGGGTAATCCATTCAACTCCTCATTTGAAAACGGACAGAAAATGCTATCAGGTATTACAGAAAAAATCATATCTTTGATTGCAGATGATTATTACAAATAACAATGTTTGTGTTAATTCCGGTTAAAAAATAAATTTATAATAGAGCCCTCATTTGATAAACAATAGGTAGATAAAAATTGTCGGTAGATATGGCTGTAAAGGTTCTAGATGAGAGCCTTGGTAAGGATGTATTAATAAAGTTAAAAGGTGGCAAGGTTATTAGAGGTAATTTACAAGGTTTTGATCAGCATATGAATTTATTATTGGAAAGTTCTGTTGAAATTCTGGAAGATGGCAAATCTGATGATATAGGCAATATTGTTGTAAGAGGAGATAATGTAGTTATTATATCTCCACCGCAGTTTAAATAGTATTATTATAAAATAGGAGGTAGAGGGATTGACTAAAGGAACTACATCGATGGGTAAATTTACCCGGAAGAAAACTCATATTCGTTGTAGACGATGTGGTTACAACTCATTTCATAAACGTGGTAAAACTTGTTCCAAATGCGGATATCCTGATTCCAAACTTAGAAAGTATAGTTGGATAAAAAGGCGTGTAAAATAATGTTTGTATTTTTTAATGATATGATATCTCTTTATTTTTATTAAACTATTACATATTAAATCATTAATGCTAGGTTTTTTAGTTATTTTAGGATCTATTCTATTGGGAGTGGTTTGCTCTATCAGTATCAATCGAATTTTAATTACTAAAAAAGAAAACAAATCTAGGACATCTAGCGATGCTAAATCCGAATTGAACAATCTTTTATTTGAAAAATCTATTGCATTAGAAGCATTGAATAAAATTAATCAGTATTTTGATGAAAAAAAAATAGATGTATATGAAAAAGACCGGCTTTTGTTAAAGTATGATAAACTATTGGAACACTATGATAAGCATATATTAAAACTACGCCCTATTGTTGAAATTCAAGAGATTTATGAGTACCAAGGAAAACTATATTCTTTTTTACATGATTATATTATTAAATTAGATAAAAAAGTATCTAGTTTTTCCAATAATTTTAATTATTTCCAACATAATAATGAAAAAGTAAATCAAAGTAAAAATAAAACCGATTTAAACCGTTTCCCAATAATCCAAAATATTGTTAACAATACTAAACCTGAAATAATAAATAATTCTGTTGATCATTTGTCACATTTTGAAAATGCCATAGAAAAGGATTCGAATTCTCCTAATTCTATTGCTGCTGCTGCTGCTGCTACTATTGCGGACAATGAAAGATCTGTGACGCGTTCTTCTGTTGCAAAGGATACGGGGAATGATTATGACAGAAAGACTGTACCTATTACAAAAAAAGATAATGTTGGTGATTTTACTATGGATGAGATCAATAAAATACATAAAGATGTTTTAAAAATATTGCAGAGATTAGAAAATACGTCTGTTTGAGTATTCCGATATGCATTATTTTTATTTCCTATTTTATACGCAATGTAAATATTCTGTAATATCTAGGATTCATTAGTTTATGTTAACACCATCATCAAACAAAACGCAAATATTCGCTCTGGAAAAAAGTTTTGAAAAAATTGCTGAAGATATCATCTACAAACATATACGTTCTGATTGTCTTCTTATTGGACTAGGTAGTGGACGGGCTGTATCTAAAATTGTAAATAGTTTACCTGAAGCTATCATAAAAAATTGTGAATTTATTTGTACATCGCTTCAAATCAAAATTGATGCTGAAAAAAAAGGATTAAAAGTTTTAGATGAGGCAAAGATTCCATTTTTAGATCTTGTCATTGATGGTGCAGATCAAATAGATAAAAACTTTTTTATGATAAAAGGTGGAGGAGGTGCCTTATTAAGAGAAAAAATCTTATATTATTCTTCTAAAAAAACAATTATTGTAGGAGACTTTTCCAAATTTGTCAATAATTTTTCGAGATCTCTTCCTATAGAAGTACATCCTTTTGGCCGTACGGCTGTATTATCTTTTTTAGTTGAGATTAGAGGTAAACCGGTTCTACGAACTTTAGAAAATGGTTATCCTTATTTGACTGAAAATGGTAATATTATATTGGATACGATGTTTGATAATTATGACAATGTTATAGAAATGGATAAAAAAATACAGAAAATACCTGGAATTTTGGAGACTGGATTTTTTGTTAAACAAGCTTCGATTTATTACAAAGCCTTTGAACATGGGAATTTTCAAATATTTAATAAATTTAACGAATCCGACTTTTGTGTTAGTAGTACAGTATAAATTAACTTATCCGTCTATTAGATATATAAAGGATTCTTAATGCAAAATTCTTGTGATTTATTATTAACGAACGCAAATGTAGTAATTCCCAAAATTGGAATTATGAATACAAATATACTTATTGAAAATGAAAAAATCAAAGATATAACAAATTCTATTGATAATATCTCTTTTTCAAAGAAAATTAATGTTGAGGAAAAATTTGTTTTACCTGGATTAATAGATCCTCATATCCATTATGGAGTTTTTTCTCCAATAAATGAATCTTCAAAAACCGAATCCCGTTCTGCTGCCATAGGGGGTGTTACTACAATAATGCGTATGTTGAGATTGAATGAATCTTATGAACAAAAAATATCTGAACAACTAAAAGCAAGCGAAAACAATCACTTTATAGATTATGCTATACATGCTTCAATTCTAAACCCAAATCAAGTTGTTAATATCCCTTATTTATTTAAAATGGGAATAACCTCATTTAAACTGTATATGAATTTAGGGTCGAGGGAAAATAAGATATTGATGGATATGACGCCCTATTCAAACGAAATAATGCCTGAATACATTAATGTGTCGGATGATCTTTGCAATAATGTTCTAAAGAACTCATCATATTGTAATAATTCTGTAGTTTTAATTCATGCCGAAGATCACATTATGTGTTCAGAGTTAATTAATAAAAATAAATCTATATATTCTACAAATGACTCTGATATAAAATATAATGCTTTAGATCTTTGGTCTAGATCTAGGCCATCAGAAAGTGAGGTAATTGCAATAAAAAAGATAATGAATCTTGGAAGAAAATTTCATTCCAATTTGTACTTTGTTCATATAGGTTCTAATGATTCTTTGGATGCAATTTTGATGGAAAAACAGATTGGTGGTTGCAATGCCTATGTTGAAACATGTCCTCATTATTTGACTCATTCTATCGAATATAATAATCTTAAAGGAAAAGTTGTTCCCCCATTACGTTCGAAAAATGATATTGCAAGTTTATGGGTAGCTTTAAGAAACGGTGTGGTAGACACTATTGGAACAGACCACGTTGCAAATGTTTTAAATTTAAAATATGGGGAAAAAAAAGATATTTGGACCGCCCTTGCTGGTTTTCCAGGAGTCGCAACCATGCTGCCTGTTTTATTACATTATGGTATTAATTCCGGTCAAATTTCCATTGAAAAACTGGTAGAATTAACTAGTTATAATGCTTCCAAGATTTTTGGAATGTATCCAAAAAAAGGTACTATACAAAAAGATTCAGATGCTGATCTCGTTATAATTGATTTGGATTTAACTAAAAAAGTAAACCCGGATGTTTTACAATCATCATCTGATTATAGTATTTATGATGATTATGTTTTACAGGGATGGCCTTTACTTACTATTTCCAGAGGCGAGGTAATTATGGAAAATGGTAATATCTGTGAAGATAAACTAGGACATGGAAAATTCGTCAAAAGAAATGTCTAGATTGGAGTAACTATTTTCTACTCCGTGTGTGTGATAATAATGAGTTATGGAAATGGTATTATATCATTTTTTTCTTTATTTGTTTTTATCGACTGATCTGCAAAATTTGAATTGAACGGTAGAAAAAACATTGAATCTGTGGATTCTTTATTCTTTTTATTGCCGTGAGTATTGCTATTAATGTTGTCTTTATTCTTTTTATTGCCGTGAGTTTTAATGTCGTGAGTTTTAATGTCCGTAGATGATGCGTTACTAACCTGATAATTACTTATGGTGAAGATCAATACAAATATCGTTACAAGTAGTATACAGTAGAAGGTGATGCTTCGATCCATTTATGTATGATTGTTTTAATAAATTTATCTATAAATGGATTGTGATGGATACTTCTATACCATAATTAGAAGGTATGTTAAATTATAAATGCCTATTTTTGTTTTTAAGGTGTATGCGGAATATATGTTATATTGATAATTTGTGATGAGGTACCGCTGTTGTTATTAAGAGCCTATCTCAAAATTCGATAGGATTATAGATCTTCTCCCTCTTTTGATAAACTGTGACCCTGCATCCAGCGAATGGACGGTGTAAAGGAGAAAAATGAACACCCTACCATACTCAAGGTTCCAGATGAATTATTGGAAAGATCAAGGCT
>JAICXY010000065.1 GCA_025934495.1 Candidatus Nitrosocosmicus sp. | reverse complement strand
GATTTTATCGACTGTTTTGAAATTATCAACTGCCATTTTTTCTCCATCATTTTCAATAATTATGTTAATTTAAACTGAAATTCAGATAAAAGTAGTAGACAATCTCCCTATCACTTTGCAAATCCGTGTCTAAAATAAAAATTTTATCCTAAAGTTAACAGAGCCTTCCAAGGAAATAGAATGATTAAATATAAAAATTAAAAGGTAAATTAACAGAACCAGATTTAAAATACACTATTATTCATATAATCTACTTTTTTATTATGGGAAAAGATCCGCAAGTAAATGACTGACAACAGCAGTAGAAGTTTTATTATTAGAGCTAGTATTAGAGCTAGTGGAAGTCTTGCATGGCTGTCCATTATTACAGGTTGTTACTATACAAGAACCGTTATTACATTTTTCTTCATGAAAAAATATACTATTATTTTGATTTGTAATTGAAAATGCATTTGGGATAATTGAACTAGAAACAAAGATTGCAGACATTATTATTAAAATATGATAATAATTCATCAATAATCGTATCAAAATATAATATTTTTGTATTTGATATAATTATTATTGCTAATTTCTAGTAAAATTTTTATCATATACTTATAAATTTGTAAAGTGCAAGCATTAACATTTGATAAATCTAGACAAACAATTTGATTTTTAGAAATTACCAACTAGATAATAAAAGATAATAAAAATACACATATACAAAACATGAAAGTCAATATAATAGAATATTTTACCATTAATAGTTTTGATTGTAGTAATATGCTTTCAAGGAAGAGAAATCTATCTGCATGCTATAAGGTCAGAAATAACCAATATTATTAAAGAAAAGGAAACAAAATAAACAATAGCATTACGATGGTTACAGAGCGACAATCTAAAAATTTTATATTTGATAGCATATACAATTTTGTAAAAAAAATTGAAATGGTTTTTCAAAAAATCTTCGGTAAAATAATATGGCAAAGATGGAATGGATGTAGATAAAAGTATAAATCAAAAGATTAAAGAGTTGACTAATGGATGAATGATAGAATACATTTTGTATAATCTCTAGTAATCCTAGAAGAAAAAATACAAGTCGAATAGGATCATTGGTAAAGCAAAAATTACAGGGATTTTTTAGCGTTATTAATGGTGTTTAATACCCTATAGAATACCAATAAATAGTCAATAGCCAATCAAGGGAATCCACAAAAGAAAGTGAAGATGGATAAATTTGGATGTTTTAATTATTAGTTGTAGAATAAAGGAATTTCAATATTTATTAAAAATACTTTTTACATCAGAGAGAATAAAAGAAGTCTATTAATTAAAAGAACATTTATTTAGTAGAATATAAAAGAAATAAAAAAAAATTATTGTTTTTTACCAGTTTTGGTCAGAATTGAGGATATTGATGTCAATTTTAATGGTGATCCTAGCATATATGGTTTAGTTTTTACTGGAATGCTATCTTTACCTACAGGTGGAATTGCGTTGGATGGATTGCTATCATCTTTTAATTTTAATGATTTACTAATAGCGTTATCTGGACCATCAACTACAATTAAACCTGCTTGACCTTTGAATAATGATGAATAATCATGATTCACAAATGCATAAACACCTGGTTTATCAAATGTAACATCAACAATAGCATCATTAGAACCACCTAACAAATAGGTTTGTTTGCCCATTCCAGCAACAACACTACCATCAGTTACTCTATCCAAAGATTCGCCAACTATATGGAAGTTGATTGGGATATCTCCATGATTTAGCAAGAAGAATCTTACGTGGTCTCCTACTTTAAAGAACAATGTTGTTGCGTTCTTTGTTTTAGTAATTATTGGATCATATCCAAATGGTATACCATTTATCCAGGTAGCTGTTGCATTGTGATTAAACATTGCTTTTGAATCATAATTACCATTTTTGTCTAGGTAATACTCTGAGAATTGGAATGCTACTTCTTTTGCTTTAGGTGATACAGTGTGATTAGCTCCAGTTACACCATCAGCTGTAGTATACCCTGTATAACCATTCTTTGGATCGACAATCATAGTCATTACCATTCCAGAAAAGACATGCTGATCCATTGTTAACACACCATTTCCTTCACAATGAACTTTAAATACACCTGGTTGAGATGCAACAAATGTAAAGTTCTTTGATGAACCTGGATTTATTGGGCCAAAATTAGGAACTGCACTTATGGTTGATGCATGAGTATCAAAACTATGAATTAATTTATTACCGGTAGGATTAACAATTGTAACATGTACAATATCACCTTGAGTTAAACGAACTGTTGGTCCTGGAATTGTACCATTCCAAGTTAATGCATGGAATTTTGTTCCGTCTGGTAAAGTAAGGTTTTTTTCAACGGCAACATAAACCAAATTTCTTATAGGCTGAGTAATTTGTTTGGCTTGTTGAGCTTGTGAATAGGCATTCATATTAACACCGGGTAGATAAATTAACCCTGATAATAAAATTGCAGATATAGCAAAAATTGCTAATGTACTCTTCATTGGTTTTAATGTTATATAAGATATTAATAATCCTTTTGTTAATATTCCAATTACATACAATATGTTTGAATGATGATCAATATAGATTATCAGATAAAATTATACTTGGTTTCTTTTCAAGTATTAATAGCATAAATTACAGTATTTACGTTGCGAAAAGAAATAAAAATATTTTAAGAAACAGCAAAGGCATTAATATATATACATAAATTAAATATATTATCATTTATCTCTGAAGCTCTAATATTTCCTACAATCATAACCCTATGGTAATAATTCCTATAATAAACAAAGGATAAATCTGCTCATGCATTGGTTTGTAAAATAAATCTAGCATTAAAAAGTGCGACTAATTCTATACATTGCAAAAATAAATTTAGTGTAGTTTTTGAATCAAGATATTTTATTATAAAATTTAATATTTTTGATATTATTTCATAGTAATGATAAATAGAATATCAATATTCTATATACTTGCAACAACTAGACGAAATTTTCAAGTATACCATTTTGACTTTAAATCTTTTTTTTGATAAGATGTTTATGAATTAAAGATCCATATTGCAATGCTTTTTTAGGATACATAGCAGATTCTTTTGGAACGCCTATATCCAATGCAATTTCTCTTATAATATGTTTCCTTAAAAGATCATCAGAACCTTTAATTTTATATTCTAATGGTATTGTTTTTGCGAAAGCAATAAAATCACCATTTAAGAATGGTTGAATAGATTTAATTCCGCTTTCTCCAATCACACTGGTAGTTTCATCCATTAAATGAAATTCATTAATTAACCTTTCTTCCATGAATTTCATTATCAGATCATATCCATTATTAAAATATAATCTATATCTATTATATCCACAAAACAATTCATCTAAACCATTAGCTGTCAAAAAAAATTCTCCAAGATCATTATCTTTAATTATCTTGCTCAAATAGAAAAAAGCTACACAGTTTTCTATATGTGATAGATAATTACAAGATATTTTAGACCGGACATATTTTAGAGAGGTCTCAAATTCGACATCGTTAATTTCATATACTAAATGATTTTTAGAATAAGAAAGAAGATAGGAGATATGTTTAGAAAATAAAAGATCATGTGATTTGGGGAAACCTATAGTTACTAGACAGATTTGTTTTTTTAAATCTTTACAAATCTTTGACAATAATGTACTGTCAACGCCACCTGAAAAAGCTATAACAACTTTATTTTCATCTTTTATCGAATCATTCACAGTCGAATATAAAATATCACACAAATCCTTGGGCAACGACATTTATCTTTTTTAGATCGGTAAAATCTTTCAAAATATATTTGTAATAATTATAATAGAGATAGAATATATTATTTAATAGTTGGATAAAGATTTAAAATATATTAGCAATAAAAAAGATTTAATAAAAAATAGAACAGCATATTCTCTGTCAAAATTATTAGATTTCTTGGAATTGAATTACCAATATAATACTCCAATAGAGAATTCTAAAGCGAATATAGATTTCAAAATAGGAGAAAAATTCATCAAAATAATTGATAACGAAGAGGATCTGGCAGACTTTAAAAATATTAATCAGAAATTTCCATTTATGGATTTAGTAGCCATAGGGAAATCATCTTTTATAGGAAAAATTAGTGAACTAGAGAGTATTTTTTTCTTTAACAAGCAAAGCAAACAGATAGGTTCTATTTTCATAGAAGACCCATCACTTTCATTTGATTATGCGCATATTCTACCATTGGTAGAAAAATGCTCCATAATCCACGGCCATACTTCAACAATAATGATAGAAATAATAGGAGAAATGAAAAATAATTTGGTTATTGATTTTTCAGAAGCAAAAAAAATAATCAAGGAAACATTAAACCAAATTGACCACAAGTTTTTTATAAATAGAAAATATTTAAAGAAAGAAGAAGAAAATCAGCTCTTTATTGAATTTGACGGTCCTAAAGGCTATTTTGACTTGAAAGTTCCTAAAAATACTACATTTTTACTTGAGGGAGAAGCAACAGTTGAAAATCTATCAACGGAAATTATAAAAATGCTCTCAAATAAAATGCCAGATAATGTACAAGCAATTGGAGTGTATATTTATGAAGGAGTTAGCAAGGGAGCTCATATCTTATCAAATATTAAAAAACAAATAGATAATTAAAGGCAACATCATTTTCTTCATTTATTGAACTTTCTAGGAAGGTTAATAACTAATTAATAAGAGATACTACAAATTAAAAATTGAGCACCAAGATCACGGAAAAAGTATGGTCTTCTGAAATTGAAAAGAGAATTTTAGATGATTGGGAAAAAGACAACGTTTTTGTAAATAATGACAATTTCAAAGAAAATGAAAATTACTATATTATAGACACACCACCACCATATCCTTCTGGAAAGCCATGGCACATCGGTGCAGCAGCTCATTATTCCCAAATCGATATGATAGCAAGAGTAGCCAGATCTAATGGATTTAATGTAGTATTCCCTATAGGAATAGACAGAAATGGGATACCTGTAGAGATTTACACTGAAAAAAAATACAAGATTAGAATGAGAAATATGGATAGAAAAGAATTTTTAAAACTTTGTGAACATACACTTGATGAAACAGAAAAAGAATTCATAGAGATATTAAAGAGCTTGGGAATTAGTGCAAATTTTAAAGACACTTATCACACCGATTCAACAGAATACAGGACCCTCACCCAGTCAACGTTTATTGAAATGTGGAAAAAGGGTCTAATTTATTTAGGAGATAGACCCAGCAATTATTGTATTGATTGTGGTACTACTATAGCTGATTCAGAAATTACTTATTTAGATAAGGAAACAAAATTGGTATATATCAAATTTTTTCTAAAAGATAGCACAGAATTTATTATAATAGCAACTACAAGGCCAGAACTACTTTTTGCTTGCCAGGCAATAATTGTAAATCCAGAAGATAAAAGATATAGAGACAAGCAAGGAAAAAATTTAAAAATACCAATTTTTGATAGAGAAGTCAAAATAATAAATCATAAATCGGTGGACCCTAACTTTGGTTCAGGAGCGGTCATGGTATGTAGCTATGGTGATCTTAATGATGTTCAATTATTTCGAGAATTGCATCTTGAGGAAATAAAATCTATTAATCCTAATGGAAAAACAACAAAGCATGCCAAACAGTTTTCAAACCTTTCTTTAAAAGAAGCCAGAAATAAAATTATAGAAGAATTACAGGACCAAGGATTGATAGAAAAAATTGAAATATTCTCTCACAGAACACCCATCTGTGAAAGAAGTAAAACCCCGATAGAGATAATTTCTTTAGAAGATTATTATTTAAAGCAAGTAGATTTTAAATCAGAATTATTTGAATATTCAGAAAAAATAAAATTTTATCCAGAAATGCATAGGCAGATTCTCTTAAATTGGCTAAATTCAATTTCGATTGACTGGCCGATCTCAAGAAGAAGATATTATGGCACAGAGATTCCAATATGGTATTGCAAAAAATGCAAATATCCAAATATTCCAGAACCAGGAAGATATTACAGACCATGGGAAGAAGAACCACCTTTTGATAAATGCCAAAATTGTAACAATGATGAATTTGAGGGAGAAGAAAGAATTTTTGATACATGGATGGATTCTAGCATAAGTCCACTTTATATTACCAAATTTAATAAAAACGATAATTTTTATAAAAAAACATATCCCACTACCATCAGACCCCAAGGAAAGGACATCATCAGAACTTGGCTTTATTATACTATGCTCAGATGTTTATACATTACAGAACAATTACCATGGAAAAATGCTTGGATAATGGGATATGGAGTAGATGACAAAGGTGAAAAGATGAGCAAGAGTAAGGGAAATGTAATCGACCCCCTACCGATTATTAAAAAATACGGTGCAGATACATTTAGGCTGTGGTCTGCAAGCGAAGCCAATTTAGGCTATGATTTTAGGTGCTCAGAACAGAAAATAATTAATTCCCAAAAATTTTTATCAAAGTTATGGAACATTGGAAGATTCATTTCCAACTTTGAATTAATAGATGAAGCAAATAAACCACAAAAACTTAATTCAACAGATAAATGGATATTAGCAGAACTTGATAATTTATCAAAAAAATGTAATGAGGGATATAATGAATTAAACTTTTTTATACCATCAAATTCAATAAGAGAATTTACATGGAATATTTTTGCAGCACACTATATCGAACTTATAAAGCCACGTGTGTATAATGAAAGCAAAGATGAAGAAAGAAAATCTGCCTTGTATACAATTCATAAATGTTTTAAAAGCATTTTACTATTATTAGAGCCGATTTGTCCATTTATTACATATGAATTATGGACAAAGATTTACCTAGATAAGAAAATTATCAATCAAAAAATGTTTCCCAAGATAAATAACGATTTCCAAGAAATGGCATTATTAACTCAAAGAATAATACAATTTAATTCAGAAATATGGAATAGGAAAAAAGAAACAATATCAAACATAACTAACAAACCACTTTCGCTAAAAGATCCAATAAAAATAACGATACCCAATGAATTAGAATTGTTTAGTAGCGATTTAATAGCAATGCATAATATTATTTAAGATATGAATACTAATAAATCACTAAAAAAATTACTCTGTGATTGTATTTCCACTGAATATATCCAATATATCTTCAGCTACATCCATTACAACACGAGAATCCATACTAGGTTCCAAAGTAACTAGTAACATTTTCTTATCTAAATAAAAAGTTAATAAAGATAATTTTTCACGTTCCACATATACAAAACGGGCCTGCCCCATAGTATCATCAAAACGCTCACGCATAGATTTTCTTAAAGCAGTGTGTGTCAGATAAAGTTCTTCGCTAGGCTGATCAACAATAGAATCAATTCCGTGACGCATGCCTCCAGCTATTAACGTACCGGCTTCATCTATTAATCCTGCATAACGAATATCGCTATTTAGAGCAAAAATAGCATCAAGTATTTTTTGATAATCCATAAATAAACTAATTAAGTACCATTTATTGAATGTTATTGCGACTAATTAGAAATTTATTTTCATTTAAAATTAGTATAATCCAAAAAACATCTTTATTCTCAAGTATACAAATAATATATATTTAGTTACAATAAATATTTTATTATAAGTAAATTTTCGTAATCGCGTTATTCTATAACGGAGAAAAGACATAATTTTATAATATTTTTTTTATTAATTAATTTATCTGTTAAAGAATATGAAAAATGATGATGCGTTGATATACCCAATAATTCATAATTCATAATTTATGTTCACCATGTCCTATCATCATTTTGGACAAACTATGCAAAGATATTTTCATCATAACCGCTTCTTTACCATATTTGAAAACTGCTCTTTTCTCTTAACTATAATTTTACATCTTAAATATTCTATTTCTTTTTTGAACTCAAAAAACAGAACACCCTAACAATATATGGATTATAATATATATTTTTATTTTTCAAATCGATCTTTAAGAACAGCTTTGGAGAGATGTATATCTTAGAAATCTGTTTCGGCTTAAATAGAGACAAAAGTACAAACCAAAGAGATAACCAATAAAAAGAAGAATGTTAATGAATTATTATTGATAAAACTCATCGAGTTCGAATCCCTTCTTGCCCGCATTAGATTTGACTATAAATATGGGTTCAATATTTATCAGATTATGTAAGATGATGATGGCATAGAACGCATAAGCAGTGATGAGTTTTCTGATCGATTTTATTCTATTTTAAATCAAAACATCACAGCATAATCTGTTATCTCAAAATGCACACCTTTTATTTGTAATTCCAGAAATAAAAACTGAAGATATTTGCCCATATGAAAGTTAAACTTTTTTCCATCTCAAACTTGATTATATATTGCTCAAAACTGCCATCCTCATGACGTGTATAATTAAAACCAGATAAATCCAAATAAACTTTAAAACCATCTAAAAAAGATGTTAGTTTGTAATCTTTATTCATCATTATCATAATATCTTTAGAATGTTTCTTTACCCAATTTTCTGTAACTTGTATTATTTGTTCTTCTGTTAGCATTTCAAATACATCGGTCAAAAGTGTCTTCGGAGTATAGACAATGCCTGCTTTATTTGCTGGTTTGTGCCATCTAACATATGATTTTAATTTTTGATTTGATAATGTATTCAAGATTTCCATTCTCTGGTCAGCTTCACTTCTCAATTCACTTAACACATCTTTTTCAACTCTTAAAGTAATACTTTCACTTTCAATTTTGTTTCCTTTCTTACGATTTAATTTTGGCATGTCATATCAGCAATATCATAATAATTCATTGATTGATCATAAATGAGTTATTTTAATTATTCTATTGCAAAATATTCAATCTGTATAAAGAATTAGATACCACCATTATTAAATACCCATAAACACACAGCAAGCCAGTGTAGCGAAACAAAAATGGTTTTAAACCATAAAAACACGAGAAAAGCATCTATATATCCGTTTGTACAACGTATAGAATTATTGTATTGTATAAAGCATTTCTATTCCTTTATAATGATTTAAAATAGATATCTATAATTCTATTCTTATTCATTCATAATAGAAATAGAATATCAAATAACAAAATGCAACAATACAGAAATATCAAAAAGACCATAAATAAAAAAATGTTTGTGCTATAACAACATTAATTTCTTATTTTTTAGTGTTTTAACGAAGTTACTATTCCAAATAATGGTGTTGTAAACAGTCCTTCTGTTTTTGTAGGATCTATGGATAAATTAATTAATTTACCATTTAAAAGAGACAAGACTATTGGCACATCATTGAAAGATGGTTTACCATTAAAGTTTAAATCTGCATTAGCTTTGAATATTGTGCTATTACTTTTTGACAATTGTATATCTTTAGTGACAGATAATGGCGGAACTTCACCTGTAGAATTAGAAACTCCAGTAATTGAAAATGTACCATTTACTTTTCCATTTAATGTTAAATGTTGTACATCCCATTGAAAGTCTTGTAATTTACCACCATTAACAGTAAAGCTCCAATTTCCAGCAATTATAGAACCTGCAGGTGGTAATAAATTAAATTGTGAAATTGAGCTAGGCGGCGTAAATGACACACCGGATGGCAAGACAAATGTTTGACCTGTATATCCACCTGCACTAAATGTTTTAAAACTAGTGGCATTGGCATTTTGTGCTGCAACAATTTGATATACATTGAAATTGCTTGATATTATCATAATAGATAGTATTAGGGTAGCAGATATTGTTGTTGAAATTAACTTGTTTTTTGTATATAACATATTATTTCTTAATATATTTATTCAAAAAAAACTATAAATAGGATATTTTATTTATCTAGTTAATAACGTTACTGCTCCAAATAGTGGTACTGTAAATGCTCCTTTGGTTGCTTCATCACTTATTTGCAAACTCATTAGTTTACCATTTGATATTTTTACGATTGCTGGTATATCTTTCCATGCTGTTTTGCCATCTATATTTATATTTACATTTCCTTTGAATGCCGTGTTGTTACCTGTCAATTTTATAGGACCTGAAGATGAAGGTAGTGCTATGTCAAAGTTGGATGCATTAGCTATTCCCTTGATGAATAATGTTCCATTTATTTTACCTGTTAATGTATACGCTTGTCCAAGCCATTGAAATTGTTTTATTTGACCACTATTAACAGCAAAGCTCCAATTTCCTCCAAGAATTGTGCCTAGTGGCGGTTTTACTTGATTAGGGGTAAGAATCAGATTAGGCAAAACAAATGTTTGACCTGTATATCCTTTTGCACTAAATGTTTCAACAGTAGTGTTGTTCTGTGCTGCAACACTTTGAGAATAGTTAAAATTGCTTGAGATAGATACAATGGATAGTAAGAGCATAGCAGTTATTGTTGTTGAAATTAATTTGTTTTTTACATTTGATATAGCATTCATTGATAAATATTAATATCAAAACTATAAATAAATGATATAATTTTTCATTAATTTTGTGTTTTTTCAAATAATCTCTAAATTCTGATATGATACATCAAGGGAGATTTGATGTTGATATAAATGGTACAAATAATTTATTTTAATTATGTTATTACAAAAAATTCACAAATAATAAATATCATTTTCTTCTCTGTTACTGTTATATGAGTCGATAAGATGAAAGAAATACAACTCAAAAACCATTAAACCTTTACTATTTTATTGCTGCTGCCATTGCAACTGCTATAGCAGGTATAGTTCATCTTTATATGCCATTAATAGCTCATCCTCAAATGTTTCATAATATACCTAATGTAACATTTTTCTTGGGATCTGGAATTGCTCAGTTATTCTGGGTAATTCCCATGATAAGAAGATGGGGCAAAGTTTGGTATTATGTAGGAATTGCAGGAAACATTGCATTTATTCTTTTATACATAGTAACAAGATTTCCAGGAAATCCTGTAAATGGGAGAGGCGGAGATGTTGATATGGTAGACCTTACTTGCGAATTTGCACAACTTGCCTATATAGCAATAACATCAATAATAATTGCAAAAGAGCATAAATCAAAACACATTGTTAAAGAAAAGATTGAATAAAGCAATATTATTCTTATCTTTATATCAAAATAAACAAATGAACTTTTTTTGAATGAAAGCATATCCATAACTAGATGGATAGAAAGAATTCAAAAAAATTATACTATTTTGCTCTGGTAACTTGGTTTTTCTAGAATGGTTAGTTTATTCAAAATATCTATTTCCACTTAATTTCAATAAAATCATGATATTTTGAGCACAATATAATCAATCCAATTTACGAAAATTTATAGAAATTTATTTTATCATTGATAGCAGGCATGATGGAAAAATTCCTCAAGTTAAGTCAACAGAGCATACTATTGATAATATCTTCTCATATCTGATCAGATAATACCTTAAAGAGAGATTTCAAAAATCAAATTTCAAAAGGCAAAAAATTAAATTGAATGATAATAGGTTTATTTACTACTTTCGATCAGATCCAAGGAAAGAACATACAGATATAGTTAAGAAGTAAAGGCAAATTGTAAAAATATAAATTAAAAATAGAGTACAGATTTAGTAAAAAGTGATCATTACATCAAAAGTTATGGAAGTTGATTTGACACATCTTTTTTTATATATTGCATTATTTTAGGTTTCTATAATTGCTCTTTGGAAATATTTCTCTTTTTAATAAATCTCTTTCTATAGATATTCGTCCAGGACCAGATAGTAATAAGCTGATAGTGATAGATAACATAATAACATCAAGTTCAAAACCACCAGGTCCAGAAAAACCATGTGAAAATTTTAGAATAAATGTTGTAGACATCATTTCTATTATAAACAAGATAGAAGCTATTCTTGTCAATATACCCACTATTAATGCTATTCCTCCAATTAGTTCAAGTAAACTAACAGGCAAGGCGAGCTCTGGGGGCAGACCCTGAGAACCAAAAAACCCTTGAGTTCCATGAACATTACTAATCTTTGGTAATCCATGCATTATAAATGCAATTCCTGCAATTACCCTTATAGGCAGCGGTGCAAAAGAAGAAGCCTTTTCTAAACTCATTGTCAATATATACATTTATTTTATTTCTTTTATAAGTTGACCTTTCATGATAATTTCTTTATTCATTCTATTCATTCATTTTTTCTACATTTATATTATTAGTGTATAAAGGTGTAAGTATATAGATAATATGTAATATAGAGTCTTGATCATAATTCAAATTATCTCTATATATTTCACAATATCTTACAGCTCACCTTCCAGATATGATGTTGATATATTCTGTTCCAAAGATTAGAAATTGATAGATAAATGAATCCATCCTTTTTAACCTTCTGTATATGTTGCATACCTTTGTCTATTCCCAAAGGAAACTTGGTCGACCATACGTATATTCTCCAACTGTAATTCTAAGATGTTTTATTGTAAGGATATGGTTTCGACGCAAGTCCAATAATACCTTAAATAGTTTTCTTATGATAGATTACCAGTATGACCATAAACTAGCAATAGCTTGTAACCTTGCAGTAGACGTACATTTGAAAGTAGACTAAAGATCATATCTACATATGTAAAAAAATAGGATATCAACAATGAGAAATCTATTTGTTGCAGAGGATCTAGTAGAACAATCTATAATAGCAATACATTACTCTAATAAAAGCAAAAGATAGAGCATTGTATGGCGTAAATTATCAACGAAAAAAGGAGTAGTACATATCTCATATCTTGGCATGACACAGATGTGCTGTGATGGAGTGGCTCTTAACTTTGATTTTATCAACTATTTTTAATCATCAACTGGTTTTTCCACTATAAACTACCATTAATTTATATTAAATTGAACCTAATCAGATAAATATAGTAAACAAATTGCTCGTCATTACAAATTAGATGTTTAAAATAAAATATTTTTCCTCAAGTTAACAGGTCCAAGAATTATATTAGTACCAACAAATGATAGATTTTCAGATATAAACTAATCTTACATTATAACAACGCAGGAAGTTGTAGCACCTTTGACAACGAATGAACTGCTGCTGCTAATGTGTAGGATAGCCAATGTACGTTCCTTTAATATTATCATTATCATCTGTTTTCTCTTTATCATTTGTATTGTATATGTTGGCTGACCCTAGATATGATGCTAAGAAACTATATGATACAGTAAAGACTTTGAGAATAGATCTAGTTTGTCCTCAGTAGAACAATATGAAATTACTTCCAAAAAGAGATTTAAGATTATATGCTTTTATTAATCGGAATTAGACAGTTGCATACAATCACAAAAGAAGAATATCTTAGAACCGTTGATAAAGTATATACAATCAGTATTATAATAGCCCATTATTAGAACGTGGATTTAATTAGGTATCTGCAATTATAATTCATCAGTTTTTGCTTTTCAGATAATAATATACTATAACATAAAATCAAGTCCAATCCAATATCAATAAAATAGTAATACATGATCAAACAGGGTAATTGAATTCAGGACAAAGATAATGAATCTGAAATTATGAAATCCTAATATCATTAACACCTCTGATAATTGTGTAAATTTCTTTTAATACGTCTAATACTCTGCATAAGTTATAAAATGAGTTAAAAATATGATAATACAACAATTATGAATCAGACCGCATAAAGATCTAGACCTTCTACAGATTTTATATAGTTATGGATATTTTTTATCATATTATCTGTTTTAGCATCTTTATTAATAAATACCAACAAAACGTGATCCTTAATTGGGAATAACAATATTTTCATCTTTTCATAAATATAACTAATAGAATTCAAATTGCCAAATGAATTAGAGAGCATTTTCCTCAAATCCGCCACATAAACAGATTGAGAATATATCATTTCTAGATTCCTGCCTTTTAAATATTCATCCATAGCAACCCGTTGATTACTTATGCTGAGATGACCAGATTTCTCCACGATACCAACAAATAAAATATTTTCATCCAAATCAAGGATATTTTTTGAAAATTGTTCAGCATTCATATTACTATTATCGTTATAGATAATTAACATATAGTCTTTATTAATTTTCTATGATGTAAAAATTAAATGGAACGAAATAATCATATAAGTCTTGTATAAATAAAAATTATGGCTAATGACGCAGACGCATCATCATCATCTACTTCTGCAGACACTATACCATACCCAACATTAACAATTTTATATCTACCTGCCGAAGCAGGAGTAGCTATAGAAGAAATAAGCCAAAAATACAACAACATGACAGTAGAAGACTGCAAAGGCTTCTTTCACCATGGAAAAGAAAAAGATTATAAAAAAATAACTATTTGGAGTCAAGGTATTGATAGTCTTTGGTTTAATGCCATAATCGCAAGAATAAAAGAACTTTCAAATTTAGAATCTATTCCAATAGTTTCCGGTGGAATAATGTATTCCATATAATAATTCAAGAGAATTACATAGATAGTTTATCTATACCTATGAAAATAGAAGTTGTTGTAGGTACTTCGACTGGAATATTTAAAGTATTATATAGATAAAGATTAGTTAAAGTACGAGAATATAATGAGTTAGAGAGATCGTCTGGAAATATAGATTTATACATGCACATACTTCCGGATCTTGATAAGTTTGGAATAAGATTAAGATGTATTGGGAAAATATTGTTATCAGCAGATGATCCTACTATTTGCAATGTTGGCTTATTATTATTATCACAAGGGAGTTTGGTTAAAATGGTACCATTGGAAATTTTCGACGGCATAGAGCTATAAAGAGGAATATAATCTTTTGATTGAACCGACATAGGATGAGGAAGAATAAGCAAAGATTGTATATTTTCTCCATTACTTTTGATAAGATTATTATCAGGTTTTAGCGAAGGCGATGATGTATTATTATGAGGAGTATTATTCATAGTTACATTTCGATCTATGACAATTAGAGAACTATTTTTAGCAGAGTTATTTAACAATCCAATTTTAACATCAGAGTTATTGGATTTATTAATACCAGAGTTTGAAAAATTATTCATTCCTCCTACAACAGAATCAAGTAGCGATGATCCTTTTAATGAATCAATTATTGAAAGTGCTTTATCACTGGATAATTTAGCTTTATTAACGTCATTATCAGTATTATTAATTTGGCTAAAAGAATAATCTACAAAGTTAAATAATAAAAGAAAAGATAAAGATACAAGATAAAGGAAAAATAATGAACGGTTAAAAGACAACAATATGATAATGGATGGAAAAAATTATTTAATCCTTTCCTTTGACAATTTACCAAATAAAATGCCTTTTAGGCTCTCAATTTCCGTGATAGGAGGTGTACAAGTAAAATCTTTGCATACTAATACAAATTCATCACCAAGAGCCAAGTTTTTATCCAGCAAGGATTTGTTCTGGAATAAAAGGTATTTATCCAAGCTTTTCAAATCAGAGTTTTCATCAATAATAGAAAAGATCCCGTTTGGAATAAACGCTGTATTTATAAAATTAAGCATGGGCGATTCTTTAAACCGAATGTTCTTGAAAAAAACGGTAATTTCTACAGGTTTTTTTACATAAAGATAAGCAGACGATAACAAACAACCAAAGCCAAATGGATTCTCTAAAGCAGACGACAATGAAAATTTCATCATCTTTTCAGCAAAAGTTAGATAATCATTATTTCCTGTTATATAATATAGCCTAATAAAATTTGAAACAGATATAGAATTACCACTAGGAATAGCTAAATCATAAAGTATTTTATTTCTAATAGGAAGTAATTCATGGAAAGTGGATGTGTAATAAAAGTTATTTTCATTGGAATCCCAAAAATTCTTTATTAAATAATCAGTATATTGTATGATCAATTCCATATATCGGATATCAGGTTTTATTTCCATCAAGTCCAAAAGCGCATTAATATAAAATGCATAATCATCCAAATAGGCAGGTATTTTAGATGCACCATTTTTATAAATTCGATGTAGAGAATCATCCGACGATTTCATTTTAGTTTCGATAAACGTTATTGCATTTACAGCCGTCTTCAAATAAAGTTCATTACCAGTAACCCTATAGCCTTTTATAAAAGCGGATATAGATAGAGCATTCCAAGAAAGAATAGTTTTATCATCTTTTTGAGGTTTGATTCTTTTTTCGCGGACATTAAAAAGCTTCAAAGAATTTTCCTCGATAATATTTTCAATATCTTTTAAATTTAGATTATATTTTTTTGAAAGGTACTGATAGGAGTATTTTACATTCAATATATTATTCCCTTCAAAATTTCCTCCTTCAGAAATATTGTAATACTCGCAGAAAATATCTAAATGTAATGGATTCGTTATTATTGACGAAATTTCCTTTTTTGACCACAGATAAAATTTGCCCTCCTCTCCTTCTGAATCTGCATCTTGTGCAGAAAAAAAACCGCCGTCTTCATTTAAAAGATCTCTTAGAATATATTCCAATGTTTTTTCAATAGCTATTTTAAATTTTTCATCCTTGGTTATTTGATATACCTCGGAAAATAGGACAACTAATAATGAATTATCGTATAACATTTTTTCAAAATGAGGAACAAGCCATTTTTGATCTGTAGAATAACGGGAAAAACCGCCACCAAGATGATCATGAATTCCGCCATATAGAATTTTTTCACTTGTTAATATTACAAAATCTCTGAATTTTTCTATTTTTGAAATATCATAGTATCGCAATAGAAATAGCAAATTAGAAACATTAGGAAATTTGGGAGACATTCCAAAGCCCCCATAAGTAAAATCAGCCAAATGTAAAAGATTCAGGGCGGCTTCATCTAGAATGGTTTTATCGATATCCAGATCCTTATTTATCAAAATATTGTTTGAAGAATTAATAAGAGAATCCATGAATTCGGAAGTGGTGTTATTGATTTCGTTTTTTCTAAAACGATACGCATTATCGAGCTGATTTAAAATTTCACCGAATCCCGGCATTCCATACCTACCACTTTTAGGAAAATAAGTACCTACGTAAAATGGTTTTAGATCAGGAGTTAGGAAAACGGATAACGGCCAACCACCATTACCATTTACTACTTGGCATGCTCTTTGATAAACATCGTCAATATCTGGCCTTTCCTCTCTATCTACTTTAATATTGATGAACTTTTCATTCATTATTTTCGCAATATCACCATCTTCAAAAGATTCATGAGCCATCACATGACACCAATGACACGCGCTATATCCTATACTAAGAAAAATTGGCTTGTCTTCTTTTTTAGCTAAATTAATAGAACTCTCATTCCAAGGAAACCAATTAACAGGATTATAAGCGTGTTGTAACAGATATGGACTATCTTCATTTATAAGAGAATTAGGTTTTCTTTCTTTTACAACATCAGGCATAAATACAACAATAAAATGATTATATTTATTATATCTTTATCAATTATTTAGTTGTATTATTTGTATTATTTTTTAAACTTATTCCACGAAGAGATGGAGGAGTCTGCAATATTTTGGGATCTGTAATTATAGGGTGTTTTGGCAATCCATAGTCTGCTCTCAATGTAGCTTGTTGTTTGTTTACCATGTCGGAAGAAAATGAAGGACCAATATGACCAAAAGATGCCCATAATAGATATATCACTGCCAAGGAAGCTCCCATAACAATAAAACATAGAGTAAGTGTACCTATTTTTTTGTATTTGGGTGTAATTTTTGGATTGTCATCATCCACCTGTGACATAAATACAAAAAAAAGCAAAGATATTAAAAAGGTTCCTACAGTAAAAAGGTTAACTTTTTAATAAATGAATAGCTTAACCACTTGATGACACCTGAGGAAAAAATATCTTTGTTAAACCTAAACATTCCCAAAGGAAGATCTCCGGCAACAATCGGATCCTATATACCAGTTACAAAGGTTGAAAATTTGATTTTTATATCGGGCCAAATTCCGACAGATATAGAATCGCCCAGTAATGAACTAAAATATAAAGGAAAGTTAGGCAGAGATATATCAATTGAAGAAGCCCAAGAGGCAGGAAAAATCTGTGTTTTAAATGCATTATTTCATTTAAAAAGTTTGCTTGGTAATTTGGATAAAATAAAGAAAATAATAAAAATAACAGGTTATGTAAATAGTGATGAAAACTTTACGGAACATCCAAAAGTAATTAACGGGGCATCGGATTTGTTGATAAATATTTTTGGAGAAAAAGGCAAACACACAAGAGTAGCAATCGGAGTAAATAGTCTGCCTCTAGGCTCTCCAATAGAAATAGATTTTATAATTCAGGTATAAAAAATTATTATTTTTTGAAATCTTTTATCCAAAAATCCACTAATCTGAAATAAGAAATAGTAGCTTCTTTTACCGTTTGCATATACGCTTTTTTCATTTCATCCCATAATAAAGCATAATCAATATCATTTTCAAATCCAAATTTCTTGTACGAATTTTCAGGAGTAGTTAATCCGGTATTGTTTATTTTTGAGTTGGATTTATCATCTGCTGCTACTAATTGTTGTTTGGATTTATCATCTGCTGCTACTAATTGTTGTTTGGATTTATCATCTGCTGCTACTAATTGTTGTTTGGATTTATCATCTGCTGCTACTAAT
>JAICXY010000166.1 GCA_025934495.1 Candidatus Nitrosocosmicus sp. | reverse complement strand
ATAACGTTACTAAAAAGTATGGAGAATATCCGATATCGACAGATAGAGGAACCTGGTATCCCCAAGCATGTAGATTTTTAAAACTTTATCATCATATACATAATTCATTTGAGAAAAGTATTATTGAAAGAACTATACAATATATAAAGGATAGAACCGATAATTTGATGACTATTTTCCCTGTAGGAAAAAGAATTGTAAACTGAAGCATGTTAAGCAATGGTTAACCTTGTTTGTAGATTATTACAACCGAGAATTAATAACTTAACTCTCCAGAGCCGTTCTTTTTATATACTCCATATATAATCATGTTTTCTTCCTTTTTTATAGCCTATTTTGTGGAGGATATAACATGATGATTGTTAACCACAATTTGATTCTTTACTGTAGTATGTTTTTTCTTCTTGCCCAAATAGTAAATTTGTCTTTTATTCTTATCAACAGGTCTTGGAATCTGTTGTTCGGTACAATAGGTAAAAGCCATAAATCCAGGAAAATATTTCTCAACTTCCTCCGGGTTTGAAGCCTCTTTGTTATGTTGTATTTCTTCTGTGGAATTGGTACGCAATTTCTTAACCTTTGGATCATTTTCTTTTCTGTACAACTACCATTTTGGATTTGGTCAATGATGACATTAAGAACATATGGAATAATGCAAAGATAGAAGATAGCTTTTGTATTCTATAATACTATGATAAATTGTTTAGCATACTTGTGCTAATTGGTAAAGATGATAGGTTTCTATTTTGGGTAATTTAAATTATTTCAGGAAAAGTAACACTCACTGCCCATATAATAAATTTTTCAATATATTTCCATCTCTCTTGTTTGAACCTTGCCATTAGGCACTTAATATCATTAGGAAAAAATACACCACCAGTTATAAAAGATTGGTTCGGTTCTTAGTATCACTGCAGCTTTGTTCAGTTTATTTGCCATATTTTTTATATTTGATGTATTATGTTTTTTCTTTCTTCCTTTTCAGGGCCTGTTTAAACCGTTAATGATAAATACTAACTACTTTTACTTTGGTAGCAAGAAGCATAATTTCATTTTCTATGCAATGCAAATAATAATTTATCAATCATCGTACATTTATGATATTAGCACCAATAACGATACAATATATTTATATCTTCATCATACGCTAACCGGGGCGTTGTTCACTTAAGACATAATTCCTTATTATGAAAATCTGTAAATAAATCAAACCAATTCTTTTATGGTTTAATTTACATTTGTTCTTTTTCTGCAAGGAAAGTAATCATCAAGATTTCTATTCTATCCTTTATGTATTGCATTGTCCTCCTTATGATGCTTTTCTCATTCTTATACAAAATATACAAAAGGATGAATATGATCTAATTTCAAGAATTTGCATGCTGGAGGTCGATACCATGTACCTCAAACTGAAGAAACAGAATGAATTCCATGTTTATTTTCAATGTCTGGCAGAAATCATTATGCTACTACAAACATATTTCGTTCTTTCGAATTACGAAAAGAAAGAATGTCTTCATCTTTTGTTGGTTTAATAACTACCCAAAGCCATAATAATTGAGCCTGCTCTTATAGCATTTTCAACAATGATATATATTATCGATTATTTTTCTTCGTCTTAATTTGTGGTGTCCTAATTATAAGATTAATAAAGGAAAATAGAGAATTAGAGATATGAGTTTTTCCTTAAGTTAACAGCTGTGTAAACACAAAGGTATATTCTATTGTAAAATATTTGTGATTACTTTCCCATAATTTTTATTAGATATATTCATCCACCTGCTGATTAATCGTCATAGTTAAGGGTAGCAAAATAAGATGTTACGATATCTAAACAAACACAATTATTTTGCATGAAAACATAGCATACAATTTACAGAACTGTTAACAGGGCCTGATTTTTTAATCTACAAATAAATCTTTAATCAATAAAATCATAAATCAATCAAGAACAGTTTTTATAAAAAGAATGATAAAAATATAAATAGTTTTTAATATGTGTCCGGCAATTCTAAACCTAAAGTTTCCATTTAATTTAACAAAGGATCAAGAAGATGCAACCACAGCATGGATTAATAATAAATATAAAGGATCAATAATTTATTCTACTGGTACCGGAAAGACAGAAATTGCCTTTGAATGTGCAAGGAGAGCCGCAACAAATATTTCAAAAATTTTAAAAAAAAAAAATATAACTCTTGAATATTTTAAAATATTATTTTTAGTTCCTAGAATTATTCTAATTGAACAAAATACAGAAAGGCTTGTTAAATACAACATCAAAAAAGAATCTATAGGTATATATTTTGGCGAAAAAAAGGATGAAAAAGAAATAACTATCTCCACTTATCAAAGCGTTATTAACAATCATTTTTTAATTAGGAATTCGGATATGATTATATTGGACGAGGTTCATTTTGTTAGTAACACCGCATTTTCATACTCCAATCTTTTTAAAATAATAAAAGAAGATCAAAATAAAATGATTTTGGGTTTAACTGCAACGATAAATGAACTCGATCCTAAATACCAAGATATAATTGATACTATTCCACCAGTAAAAAAATATCTGATTAAAGAAGCTGTAGACGATAAAAGATTGGCAAAACCAGAAATATTATCAATGGATGTTACCCTTACTAGTTCCGAAAAAGAAATATATAATAAAACAAGTGAATTGATAAAGAATCTATCCTTTAAATTAAACGCATATGAAGCGGGGACAATATCTAAAATACTATTTCAAGGTGGAATCAGATCAAAATATGCAAAAGAATGGTTCAATCAAGTAAAAATTAGAAAGGAATTATTAAATTCCTCACATAATAAATTAGAAAAAGCTGTCCAGATAATAAAGAACCATAAAGCCGAAAAAATTATGATTTTTAGTGAAACAATTGATTCCATCACAAAATTAAAAAACATATTGGAAAAATGCAATATACCTTCTGAAATAATTCATTCTAAAATAAAGATCAAAGATAGAAAATCAATATTAGAAAGATGGGGCTTGGATTTTTTTCCTTTATTATCAGTACATACATTAGAAATAGGATATGATATCCCTCATGTAAAAATCGCTATTATTTTGTCAAATACATCAAATATTAACCAGATTGTACAGAGAATTGGGAGGGTAATTAGGAAAACCGAAAATAAAGAAAAGGCCTTAATATATATAATTTATGCAAAAGAAACAAGAGATAATAACATGGTAAGAATGGTAGATAAAGCAGTAGGAAAAAAAAGCGAAAGAACATATAAAAGAACATCGAAACAAACAAAAATCACAGATAAATTTAAATGATAATTATTACTCATTTTACTATGCCAATGGATATAAAATAAAATAAGAATATATTTTCAATTAATATTCAGAATAAAATATGGTATTAAAAAATATTACAGTCTTAGGATCTGGCATTATGGGCCATGGGATCGCTCAAATTTCGGCTATGTCCGGTTACCGAGTTGTTTTACGCGACATTGAAAAACAATTTCTAGATAAAGCTATGGAAAAAGTAAAATGGTCTTTACAAAAATTATCTGAAAAAAATAAAATTACAAATGCTCAAGTTGACGAGTATTATAACAATATAACTCCAGTAATAGATCTCAAAGAAGCAGTTAAAGATGCTGATCTAGTAATAGAGGCGGTTCCTGAAGACTACAATATTAAAAAGAATGTATACAGAGATTTAGATATAGTTTCTAATAATAATGTTATATATGCATCAAATACAAGCACTTTACCTATTACTGAATTAAGTAAACTAACCAAAAATCCTAGTAAATTTATTGGAGTTCATTTTTTTAATCCACCTCAATTAATGAAATTAGTTGAAGTAATACCAGGCTCCGACACCGATCCATCAATAACAAATGAAATTAGTAATTTTGTAAAAGGGCTTGGAAAAACGCCGATCCTATGTAAAAAAGATGTAGTAGGATTCATCGTTAACAGAGTATTCATACCACTGGTACATGAAGCTGTCTATTGCCAAGACCGAGACAATGTTACAATGCAAATAATAGACTCGGCTGTTAAATACAAATTAGCTTTTCCCATGGGAATATTCGAATTGGCCGATTATACAGGTATCGATGTAATTTATAAAGCAACACAAGAAATGAGCAGTAGAGATAAAAAAGTAATATTACCTCATCCAAAAATAAAAGAATTGTATGATCGGAAACAGTTGGGTCAAAAGTCAGGTCAAGGTTTTTACCAATACAAAGGGGATAAATATGAAAGAATAGATCTTTCTGAAGAAAAAGCATCAAAGTACGATCCAACTGCAATCCTAGGTGTTGCATTAAATAATGCATCATGGCTTATTTCAAATGAAGTATGCACTAAAGAAGATTTAGACAATGCATTAAATCTAGGCATGGGACTCAAAACAAACTTGTTTGAATTGGCCAACAAATTTGGAGTTCAAAAAATAGTAAATGAACTAAAAAAACTTGAAATATATGGAGAATTTTATCATCCTAATGAATATCTTTTGGCATTAAAATAAAAAGTATTTAAATTGTTATAAAGTCCATTATTTCGGTTTTTTTCAGATAATATTTTATTTTTGGCATACAATTTGTTTCTTTTATTATACATTTTTCGAACGTTATCAATAACCTTATAAAACGTCATATTATACCAACCAATCCAAATAGATGATTGAAGATTTACTTTCTTTTTTTCTCCACGTATACCAGAAATAGAACACCTTTAGAATATATAACAGGCCTGTATTTTTGTATTTTTTAGGTCTTTATTCAAAAAGGATATCCGATAGACCATCTTCTTGTTTGATTAAAAGAAATTACGTTCTTTTATGTATAAAGGAAATATATTAAAAAATATAATGTGCAAAAAGTTTCATCAATAAGAAGTAGATTTAGAGCATTATCACTTTGTACAAAAGAGACAAGACAATTATAAAAGTTGGGCCTTGGTATGTATGGGTATAGATAGAATTGTAATTATCTAACCAATAGATAAAGAAATCCTAGAATAGACATACCAAAATAGCGAAAAACATGATTGAGGTAGGCGAATGTTTTCTATCTAACGTTGTAAAAGAATATGAATATATTCTATTTCAACCTAGATGAAAATATATAATATCCTTATCAGACTTGGTAGTTATAGAACTACTATCGAATCGTATTCATTTTTATATAAAGGATAGGAAAGCATTATCAAACGAACAAGGCAGTATATAAAGATGGAACTAAAAGCTTTGACGATTACTTTCCATATACAAAAAGTGTAAATTAAAGCATATAGAACAGGTATAACCTT
>JAICXY010000047.1 GCA_025934495.1 Candidatus Nitrosocosmicus sp. | reverse complement strand
CTTTCCTTTTATTTCAACAACATCTCCAGTAGATGCGCTCAATGAATCCATAGAATCATAATCAATTCTAGCAACTCCACGGCCTACATCTCTTGTATAAGCTTCAAGCACCTTTAGAGAAAGGTTATTACTCTGAGACATTTATATAAATAACTACCTACCTAGACGTAGAGAATTTGTATCGTTGTTCAATCTCCTTCATCAATATCTGCTCCATTATTGATATCTTTGCTTGTATTTTGGCTGTTTTGCAGGATCGATCCTGTGTTATTTACATTATTTAGTTGCTGTTGTTGATTAATAGATGATTCTTCACCACTTACACCTTCTGCATTTAAATAATTAAATAGTAAAAACCCTCCAATACTGCCAAATATCATCACCCCTACCATTACTTTATACAAATTTTTCATTTTATTTTACACGGTTAGTTATTTACTTTTTATATATAATATTTGAGGTACAATCCGCTAAACTATGCATGCCGATCAATAATTAAGATTTTAAATATTAGAAACAGTTTTGTTCTTTTACTAATTATTGATATACTAGATGTTGGATAAAATATACTGAATTTACAACTATATATCAATACAGATTAAACATTTTTTCTATCTAGTCAAAGCAAATATCAAATAATATTCTATTTCATATATTTTACTAATTTAATAAATTATAATTATAAAATATTTTTTATATCCAAGCGAGAAAATCTATTATTTAAATAAATTTATTGAACGAAAGAGATGATTTAAAGATCATTGTTATTCTGATAGTTTTTTTTCTATTTACAGTATTTATATTTGATACTTATATATATCAAACTATTTTTTATTTTTATTTTTATTTTTTATTAAACCATTGCTAAGTAAAGGAAAAGGATCATTCAGAAAAGATAACAATACTGTAAAATCTTTTATATAATATTTTATGTTCATTCCCTTTCTTATATTTATTATTACGTGAGATTCAATTAACCTATTAATATGCCATTTAATTGTAGGTGCCGATAAATTCATGTATTTGGCAAGATTTTTTTGGTAAGATCCAGGATATTCTATGAGATAAACAAGGATGTCTCTAATCACTTTTTGTCTGACCAATGCAAGAATAATTTCATTTCGTTCATCTGATATTGCCATAGTATAGTAATGTTTGCGGTTACCAATTATTCTGTGTTTGATCAAACCTTCTTTTTCCAATATTTTAAGATGATATTGGATATTTCCCATTGCTAATCCAATCTCTTTATAAATTTGTCTTAGATAAACGCCTTCATTATCCAAAATAAATTTATAAATATATAATTTATTTTCTGAAAAATGTTTTGTTTTAGTATAATTATATTTGCATTTGTATAAATCCCATATTTTTGTTTTACATATGGTTTGTCTTGTATTATTCATTAGTCTCACTTTCCTAAATTATTATAATAGGTAAAGTAATAGCAACAATCCTGCCTTTGCTTAGATTTTTTCAATTCCATTATTGTTAAGTAGTTCATCTACGTAAGTAGTGGGTATACTTATTGATATATTTATTGAAATTAAAATTGCTCCAAAGAGAAAGAAAAGTTTAATTAATGAATGGTAGATATACTACTTAGGTAGTTAAAATAGATATCTACCTTTTGATACGGTATAAAAATAATGACTATTAAAAAAAGATTCTAAAAGTTAGAAAAGCTTCGTTAAAATTATGATATGTTATCGTTAAACATAATAAATTGTTTTTTTTATATATAGTTCGATTTTAAAATTAAGAACACTTGATTATCAGAAACTAATTCAGTCGTTAAAAAGTATCTTGATTGGTCTTAGTTTTACAAAATGATAAGAATAACTTGTGCCTTGATATTTTAAAATTAAAAAATTTGTTAAATCCTTAATCAAACTAATGCTTTTGCCTTGTGATATTAATTAGAGTAATGTACCTCAAAATTTAATATATTTGTTGATGATCTTTTATTAATGTCAAATGATTTCATATTTGATTGGAATAGAATAATACATAAAAACGTAAGAGATAGAGAGATGGAAGATGTAGGTAATATTATTTCAATATCTGGCAATACAATAACTATATCACAAGGAAGAAACCTGCAATATAATATACCAAAATCTTACGTGGAGGGATATAACGGAAGTGAGGTAATATTGAATGCAAATTTCGACGATTTACAAAAGCATAGAATATGAGCATTTTATGGCCGTCTTCAAAGAAAGATGATATATAAAAGTCGTGGAAAAATAACATTATTTTTTCTTTTTTGTTTTCCTCTTATATGATAGTTTTACAATTTCTATTTGAGAGTAATATAGAAAAATCATTATAGTTAAATTCTTTACTGTTATTAATTGTATAAAAACATAAATTTTACAATTATTTTGATGTTTTTATATTATTTATATTACCATTAGAATTATCGATTTTACTTACCTATGCCCATGTTATTTACAATTACATCTTACAGATAAGATTAAAAAACAAAATTTGGACGATGGAGAATGATAACCATTAATATTGTATTTTTTATGATATTTGTCAGATAAAAGGAAAAATAAAATGCAATGCGGTTCTTCAATGTCGAGTATCTGCTTATTTGGACATTTACTTATGATAAGTAATTTCTCCTTGGTTTTAACATTTATTTTCTATTCATTATTCTTGCTGATTTAAAATTTTTTAATGATTGTTCTTTATTTTTTATCCAATTGCAACTAATAGTTATTTTATTCATTTGGCAATAATTAAACGATAAGAGAGTAAATCCTTTATCTATCTATTATTTTTAGCAAGTATATTATGATTTATCAATTCCACTTAAATGGGATACTATAGCATATTTGAATACGACCAGTAAAAGATCATGAATCAAATTATAATGTTTAACAAATATTTTATTAAAAGCATGTGTTTTGATAAATCAGTAAAGTCTACAGAGAACAAAAATTTGATAATATTTGTATAATTATCTTTTACTTATTATAAAGGCCAGTATTGTTTACCATCCTCATCTGCTTGACCCTTTTTACCTTTACCTGCAATGTATTCTGATATTCGAAAGGCTAATGCAGAAATAGTTAGTGATGGATTTACTCCAAGAGAATTGGGTATTATTGAGCCATCTATAACATACAACCCATCATAAAACTTCTCTTTTGCATCATTTACTTTAAATACTCTTCCTAATCCATCTACTACCCCTTGGGATGAATCCGATCCCATAGTACAACCGCCTAGAGGATGGGCAGTAATCTGAGATTTACTTTTTTGATCCCAAAATGGAATAATTAAATTATTTGAACCTCCCTTTCCAATTTTCTCAGAGAATAATTCCATGGCGTTGACGATATATCATAAATTTTTTGGTTTAAATCATATTTTTCTTTAAGATCAAGATCATCTCTGTCCTTATCTAATATCAATTGACCATTTGCATTATCGAGACCTATTCCAAAAAGCATCATTATATTGCGTAGTCGTTCGTCAGTAGATTGTGCACGTGTTTTATCATCCGAGATTATTCCATTTAAGTCAGTTATAATTTCCGCTATTTTGTTAGTCAAAATATTGGAAGATGATATATCAATGCTTCCAATCAGTTTCTTGAGTATATTTGTTGTAGTTGAATCACTAATTTTATTGAAGATCAATTCTCTGAACATATTAGCAAAATTGTTATGAGGAAGAAATGAATCTGCTTTTTTCTGTAACGACATAAGATTAAATATTGGAGAAAGAATTTCTCCAAACATTCTCGGTATGCCAATATCTTCTATTGAAAATTCAAAGGAGTAGGTATTGCTATTTTTAAATCTTGCAATAGATGTTTGCATTGGACCCCTACTAGAGTCAACTATTTCCTTTGTAGGGTTTATTACACCAAATGTATCACCATTTGTAGAAAAGCCAAAACCAAGTTTATCACTAAGATCAAGAGATGATCTTGATCTTAGGAGTATCTCAGTTGAACCAAGAGTTCCTGCAGATAAAATAATATTGTTTGTTTTTATTATTCTATCTACTCCTTCAACACTGTCTCTATAGTCTTTGAAAAAGATTTTGTATTTGTAATTTGCATCTCCATTAACATCTTTGTTTTTCTCTTCAATATGATCCACATTGCATAATGGAAATATGTCAATTGGTTTTTTATTTGATATTGCACCATAGATTTGTTTACTCAAAGTATGCCTAGCTCCCGGTATACAGCCTAATCCGCATCTGCCTTGACGTTGACATACATTATTTTCTTTAGAATATTTTACCTTCTCTTCTTTTGTCGGATGTGGTGCATTAAACAATCCATCCTTGATATCTGTAATCGAGAGCCTTGCATCAAGGTCCTGTTCATTCATTAACTTGTGTGTTGAAGGGTTAATTTCCTTGGCTGCGTTTTGGAATGCTTTTGTTCTTGGTAGTTTAAACTTTCCTAACCCGGCGGTGGTGGTAATTGTATTTACTCCTATGAATATTTCTGCTATATCAAAATAATCAAAAACTTTATTGTCTATATCAACAGGATTTTCAACAAATTGGTCGGCATTTTTTCCATAAATATCTCTATATGAATATTTCGAATCTAGTCTTGTACCGTTACTTTGTATTGCCCAATTTTTATAAACTGAAAGATCTGGTCTTTCAGTAATATTAAAATAGATTAGAGAACCGCCACCGACTCCGCTGGCAGTAACAGTATGAATATTTTTCATAGATTTGTGATCATAAACCCCTCTTACGCTGTTAAAGGTTCAAGTATTAGCAAATAATCTGATAAGCCCTTTGATATTATCAGGATATGCCCATGTGCTGTATGGAATATTGTTCTCTTCTAGGTATTGACGGATAGTTGGTTTCCCATCAGTAGTACTATTAGCATCAATTGGCATTTCATGGCTAACCCACCACTGTCCACGTTCCAGTATGCAGATTTTAGAATTAGTTCCGTTTTTATTGTTTATGGCTAATTGCTTGTTTGCAAGTGTTAATGCAGATATTGTACCGCCAAATCCTGAACCAATAACAACATACTCATAGAATTCATTTGGTACAGGACAGTCTTGATAGATGATTGTAATGTCTATATTGTTAATATCGTCTATTATACCGCTTTTCCATTTTCTATTTCCATGGGAATCTATAGTGGGGGAAAACTCTTTTTGTTGTTGTCCTTCTCTTACCGATACGAATTTCTTCAATGGATCCGTGATAATTAAGTAGATCTTATCAATATCCAGACCAAATTGTAATGTGGATGTTATCTTAAACCATCCATCTTTATCTAATGTTACAGGTGATGCAATATGTCTCGGAAAGATGGAATCAAAAAAATTATGCTCAAACGCCTCTACCATGATAGGATCGGTTGTGGCTTTACCTGTTGTATCATGGATTCTGCCTACAATCTCTAGCATATTCTAATAACATATTCCTATATACAAATATAAAAGGAGTTCTACAATAAAACTAGTTGGACTGCAATTGAGCCTTGTAAATCTGAATATTTTATTTTGTGTTTACTAACGACAGATATTTGTAACTAATAACTGCTTTTTCGTTTCTCATCTTTCTAAGCCGGCACATGGACAGAATTTGCGAGTGATAATGTTCTTTCAATAATATTTATATCCTATCCCCCCATATGGCATACAGGTGTCAATAGAATATGTCAGGTGCTTGTGAATATATCCCACCAAAACAAGAAGAACATCTAGAAAAAATAGAGGATAAAAAGATAGAAGTATTCAGGCTGATTGCAATGATCACGGTAGTGATTTTTATTGCCTGGTTACATGTCTTGTCTTTCCCATGGATATCAAATACTATAATAATCATTGCAGTGATAGTGGGAGGTTATCCTATTTTCAAAGAATCATTCTCTGCTTTGAAAAAAGGGCGTATAAATATGGAGCTTTCGATGGTAATAGCTATCATCGCATCACTGATTTTATTTCAATTTCTTCCAGCTATAGTCATTACATTCTTTGCCCTTTTATCTGAATTTATTGAAGAATTTATTGTAGAAAGGGGGCGAAAAAATATAGAAATGCTGTATAAACGAGCACCTAAAATGGCAATTGTGAAAAAGAAAAAAATAATTGATAATAAACACAAGGAATCCCTATCAACAAAAACGATATCACAAGAATTACCAGTTGATAAGGTCAAGGTTGGTGACATTGTCATAGCAAGAGAAGGGGATGTTATTCCAATAGATGGTCAAATCTTAATGGGCTCATCAACTATTGACCAATCTACTATAACCGGTGAGAGTATACCAGTAGAAAAAAATGAAGGCGATTCAGTATTTGCAGGGACTATTAATTTATCATCCAAAATAGAAATCATATGTAAAAAGACTTCAACTGATACTACATATGCAAAAATAATACATCTAGTTGAAGAATCAGAGGCTTCAAAAGCTCCAATACAAAAGGTAAGCGATAAGATGGCCACAAGATTAATACAATTTGCTATTGGGCTATCTATTCTCACATTTATCGTTACTCAAAATATTGTATCAACTCTCTCAGTAATTGTAGTTGCTGGAGCATGTGGTCTTGCAGTAGGAACACCTATTGCTCTTCTTGCATCAAATAGTAAGCTTGCAAAAAATGGTATCATAGTCAAAGGAGGAATACAGATTGAAAATATACAAAATTCAGGAACAATAGTTTTTGATAAGACAGGTACGTTAACAATCGGCAAACCAACAGTTAAACAAATAATTTCATTTAATAAATCGATAAAACCACAAAAAGTTTTAGAATATGCTGCCATCGCTGAGCGAGATGTGAATCATCCACTGGCAAAAGCAATAGTTGAAAAAGCTAGGAAAGAAAAATTTGAAATCAGTACGATGTCGTTAGATACCAATGATAACAATGATAACAATGATAATAGCAAGTATAGATATGGCAATTCGAACAATGGTAAAATTAATGTAAAAGTTGGAAGAGGAGTTTCATTATTCCATGATGGTCACATGATTAATGCAGGTAACATCAATTTCTTGGAAGAACAATTTCAACTTTTATACAATAAAAATATCAAACAATTAAATCCACAATTTCCATGGTCATCATCATCATTAGATAATTCTATGTTTACATATCTTGAAACTCAGACATCATCTTCTTTGTCGGCATTATCGAACGAGTATTTCAATGATCATAATATTATGGCTTCTGATACTGTACAGATAGCCAAGGATAAAACTGATGAAAATGACTTTTTATTTAATTCTACTACAGTTTTATTGGCATTAGATAAAGAAATCATTGGCGCAATTTTACTTGAGGATGAACTCCGATTTGGATCTAAAGAAGCAATATCAAAGATTCAAGATATAGGATTGCATCCTATTATGCTTACAGGAGATAATGAAAAGATAGCAACAAGGATTGCAAAAGAAACGGGTATAGAAGAATTTTATGCGGATTTGCTTCCAGAGGATAAGGTATCAAAAATAAAAGAAATTGTTAAAGAACAGAGAAGGACTAGCAAAAAAAAGAGATACACGAATGTGATTATGGTTGGAGATGGCATTAATGATGCACCGGCCCTTGCTGAAGCTGACGTTGGAATAGCAATGGGAAAAACAGGTACCGATATAGTTATAGAGACTGCGGATGTTATTTTAATGACTGACGATTTAACTAAAATTCCTCATTTAATAAGGTCTTCAAGGCGAACTATATTTACAATAAAACAAAACTTTTTTGGAACACTAGCAGTAGATGGGTTTGGTTTTATCCTTGCATTTGTAGGTTTACTTAATCCTCTACTTGCAGCATTCATTCATGTAAGTTCTGAACTATTGTTTATGATAAATTCTGCAAGGCTTTTGAAAGGAGATGTATGACGATGTAACATACTGTACGTTGTACGTTATCATAAGATTTAATTTGCAAAGAAATGATATTAACAAAATACAGTAATTGGATAAACCATCCAAATTTATTTAAGGTAGTAGAAAGGAAAGAAAAGAATAGTATAACATGACACATCATAAAAGACCCGAAATATCAAAAAGAATGGCTCGAATAGAAGGTCATGTTAAAGGTATAAGAAAAATGCTTGATGATGATAAGAGCTATCCAGAAATAGTACAGCAGATTTCTGCTGTTCGTGGTGCTTTAGATAGTGTTGTAGAGGTAATGATTCAAGATTTGGTTGAACATTATGTAAGCAAAACAACTGATGCACCTGGAAGAGATGCAGCTTTGGAGTTAAGGGATACCGTTTCAAACATTCTATGATTATAATTTGTGGAATTGGCGAGTTGGTATATCTTCATATTTTTCTTTTTTCATTTACCTTTTAGATTACAGGTAATATATCCTGTAAACGGCTCAGTCCATAACGACCTTTGAGTATCTCTTTATAATAAATCAAACATATCAAAATAGTTTAAAATAGTGTTATGACCTTTTTAAATAAATCAAACTATTTTTGATTAACTTTTTTTAAAACATTCCATTCATCTTTATTTACATAATACAAACCAAAGATTACAAACAATGCTGTAATTATTTGAATCATTGTCATTTTCTCCAACCATCAACACCATTAATAGAATAGTCTAACACTTCTACATCGATATTATTTGATGCAAAAAAATTGTATCTCTACCATGATGGGCACCCAGCTCCAATACCCTTCTTACATTTCTTGTTTTCATATAGCTCAAACAAAGTAAGGCAAAATTACTAGATCTTTCTCCAAAGAAAGTACTGTCTGATTTGTAAATTCTATTTCAAATGTTACTCATTGCTACACCAGTTCTGATCTAATTGACTACTCTATATGAAGCTACAATAACAAAGGATATAAAGATATTGTAAAGAGTAAGTTATTTGTTAAGATTAAATTTTATATCCAAATCATCTCAATATGGTATATTCATATTTACTCTTAATATTGTGATGCAATAACATTTTAAACAATGTCTTAGTCATACCATTTTATCCAATTTAATCCATTTACGGAATAAATCAAAAGAGAATGAACTAACATTGTCTATATCTGTTTATATTATGGATGATGGATATTCATCTAAAAATCTCGATAAAAAGAAGAAGATTTTGTTAACAGTATTTTCTAGCCTTGACCTCATCTTTTCCAACCTTCAACGGGTTTTACTCTAAAATCTGATACCAAATTATCTCCGCATTTCTTTTGGTCTGGATGATCAATGCATGATTTTTGAGAATTTTCATTTGGTATGCCATCTTTATCTGCAAATGCATTTTTAGGAGATGCATATACTATTGCAGATAATGCAAATACTGCTACTAGAGCAACTATTGCGAATATTTTTGTAGATGTTTTCATCAATCGATTAGAGAAAAAACGAGTATAAAAAGGAATCAATATTGGGTTGAGTAAAGTTATCGTTTGGTGTAGGTTAAAATAGAACTTGTAAAAATTCATTTGGTACATGTCTACTTGAAAAAGAACATCTTCGAACATCATTGGATGTGGATTATACTTGTACTTTCTTGGATTATCATTTAGAAGTACTGCCAAAGCATTATCTTTTTTAAAAATAATAAAAATAAGCCATCTTGTTTCCATCCTGACATGGATTCAAAAGTACAGGCCATGGAAACATCTCCAGCATAAAAAAAAGAGTATATCATTGATGAAACTACAATAAAAGCAGGTTCTGAATTAGTCTAGCTTTGGGTTATTATAGAACCAAAGCATAAAGAAATTCATTCTAACTGGATATCTAAAAAGCGAAATATATGTGTAGTAAAGCGATTTCTTTCTACGGTTATAGAAAAGTATGGAAATCATCAAGTTTCAAAAGATTGTGATACTTGGTACCATCAAGCATATCGATTTCTGAAACTAAAGCATCACCTTCACTCTCTTTTGAAAAAAGCATTATTGAAAGAACAATGCTTTGTATATCAAGGATAAAACTGAATACTTTGATGATTATTTTCCTTATAAAAAGAACAAGTGTAAACTAAAGCATGTAAAACAGTGGCTCAAATTGTTTGTTTATCGACATAATAAAGAAATAATACTAGATGAATCATGCAGAAATAGTCATAGTGATCTGCTTTTTCGAACGTATGTTTAAAACTTTGTCCTGAATCTAAAAGTCCTGAATCAAATTCACTACTATTTTGAGAACCATTATTTGTAAAATCTGCAGATACAGGGGTGTTTCTATATCCGTATTAGTCCATGTAATTGTTTCACCAGATTCTATAGTTATAGGATTAGGTGCAAAAGCTTTGTCATCTTTAGCGGATGCACTAGATACTATAGTAACTGCCTCAAGTTTGGGTTATGCGATTAAACTCCAAATACAATAATTATATTTGAATTTACCTGAGTAAATTAAAGGACCAGTTAACTTTCAAATGCTAATGACTTTTTTGCAATTACGATATTTGATAATTCTATCGACAAATAAAGAGCATACACCAATAATAATTAAAACCCTATCTATTTCCCAATTCTCTATAATTTATATTATTTAAAAAATTTTTGGATTGATCAGGTAATAGGGATTCATTTAAATCTTCTGATGGAGTAATTATAATTTGATTTATTAATTTATTTTTATCGGGATACCAGTATAACATTTGCTGTTCTGAATTCCATTCAACATTGTCATTTGTAGTCCATATTCTAAAAAGCGGTTTATAGTGTATATTATATGGAATATATATTATAGTAGGTGCATCTACAATCGGACCTTTTAAAATAATAACAGAATATAGGGATTCAAGGTTAAACGATAAAAATTGTGGTTCTGCAGAACTATAAAGTGGATATGGTCGTGCGATAATATCCAAATTCCTAGGGGTTCTATTTGGACCTAATAATGAAAAATTCTCTAAATTCCAATTATCTTTATTATCTATAGTATTGTAAAAATCATAATTCCAGTAAGTTGCATTTAATAAATATTTTTCTATTTGGATGAATTGTAGATCCATATATGCACGTATCTGTTTATTATGATAAATGTTTGAGGGTGGAAAACTAGAATATAGTTTTTCCCAATCCTGGCTTCCGCCAAATTCTGTTAAGAATGGAATCAAACCTCCAGAAATTGCAGATTCATTTAATTTGGAAAATATTGTAGGCCATTCCTTTTTCTTATTATCCATGTTATCAGGTATATTTAAAAACCCATAGGAAATGGTCCAAGGATCATAGTAATGAAATGAAAAAACTCCATTTGATGCAAATCGTTCAACAAATTGAGAATTATCTAATAGAAATGTTTGGATTTGGTTGGAATTATTTATAAAGCTAAATTCATTTAATATATTACCACTTGCAGGATATACTGTCCAATCTACACGTGGCTCGATAAAAATAAATGTATTATCGTCGACTTTATTTATCTCTTCCAATACATTGGTATAAAATTCATTTAGAAATTTTTCTTCAAATAATTTCTTATCGATGCCTACTTGATGAGGTTCATTAAATGGGGAATAGCCTAGAATGGCAGGGTGATCAACAGGTCCATGGATTGTCTTAAAAAATTTTACAGTTTGACCGATGGTCTTTTCAAGGTGAGTACGTACAGGATAATTTTTGAGTCCCATTTCAATATTTGTAAGATCGTTTTTCCAAAAAGATTGTAAGGTATGCCTTACTAAATAATTGATATTGTATTGAGTGCTCCAATAGCGATCTTTAAGAGTTGAAGGTTCTAAGGGCTTTCCATGCAATAGATCTATTGCCAAGGCCCAGTCAGGAAATCCGTCTCCGCCATATACATCATGAGCAAGATCTTGGTGAAAATCGATTATTGTGAACAATCCTTTTGAATATAACTTGTCGACAATATGATTTACTAAATTTAAGTATTGCTTACCCTCTGGTAGAAGATTATCAAGATCTGGATTTGGATATGGTTCTATTGCCTTCCACATTACAAGTAAGCGTACGATATTAAATCCAAGGGATACTAAAATGTCAATTTGAGGGTTCACTTTTTCAATTTCCTTCATCAAGTTTTCTAATGAAGGTGAGGCATTTTGTAGGGGGAAGATTGGAAGATAAGGATGTAATTTTGAACGTGATCCAATGTTAATCCCTCTAAATAGAACGTAGCGATGATTCTTATCACGAAACCATTTATTTTCCTTGATAAAATCTTTTGCACCCGAGATCCGATATTTATCGTTCATATTCTTTAATAATTGTATCTGATTTAAATTGATAGCCTGATCTTGCAAATGTATTAATCTTAATTGCCGATAATTACAAATTATTTAATAATATTCAGTTTTTCTTATACTTCTCGGTAATTATTTCAATGAACATTGAATAACCAAAAAAAACATAGAATCTGTTTTGCAGAGTCCATAAAATGTAAAAATAATTGTCAAAATTGTCCAAACGCCAAATTCTTAAGGTAAGCGTCATGCTCATAATTTAATAAATTTCAAACAGGACTCTAGTAGTAGGGCTCAACTACCTGTGGATAACAATCTATCAGTTAAAGGACATGTAGATGTAGACTAAATAACATTATTCCATGGAAAAATACTATTGTCAACACAATTTTTAATTGGGATTGTTCATCAGCTCCTCCTTTGTTATTATTTTATCTTTGTAGAAATATTTCAACCGTATGCATAATGGGCCGAAAGGGATATAATTCAAAAGTGAATGAAATCTAATATAGCACTATATTATATTACTATAGTTTTTGTGGGTTATTGATCCGTTGATATTCTACCATAGCATATTAATACGAGTGATCAACTAATAACATGAATATAGCACTATTTTACATTATAAACATTGTTATTTAGGGCTCTGTAAAGTTGTCGTCGGATCTCCGGCTTTTAGAATGTTGTAAACTTTCGTCTGATAAGATGGAAATTTATCTTAAAAAAATTAAAATGTTTTACCACATTGTGGACATTTCAAAATATATGTTATCATTGGAATCTTACATTTAGGACAATTCATTACTTCTATCTCTGGGGTAAGTATACTTTCTTTAATCTTTTCTTGTGAAAATTTCGTAAGTCCATATAAATGTAATATGACGACTATAACAAAAGCAGATTTCCATTCGTCAGATATAGAAATAAAAGTCAAATTAACTGTAATACCCTGAAATTTAAATATATGACCTGCAAAAACGGTTAAAATAATGATAATTGATATTCCAATATTAAGATATTTTATATTTGTAAAATTTAGGTTATTACCGTAAAAATCACGTAACTTTTTAAATGTTCCGGATATATCAACCAATTACGCTTTTCTCCATTTGAATTTACTATGACAATTCCAACATTCAGGGACATCTCTTTTAATTTCTTTTTTACAAACAGGACAGTAAGATTTATTGTCTTTTTGAAATAGAGATAATATTCCGTAAACAATAGTTCCGCCTGCAAGTCCAAGTAAGAATCCTAGAATATTATCTTTCTTTTCTCTTTTCTTTTTTACCATAATTTGAAATCTCTCTATTTGTTTCCTATAGTTATTAAAATGAAATTTATGATATATAGTATTTATTAATGAAGTTGAACCCAATACATTAATAATATAATAAATTTTAGCTTTATTCTAAAAACTTGATTTTAACTATAAAGTTTCTACATATAAAATTTATTAAAAGCAATTATAACTTGTAAATTATATAAAAACATTTGAAATATTTGATATTTATACAAAATTCCTGACATAAAACTGAAAACCTTATATATAGAGTCTATGTAAAAATAATTACAGTAGCATCGAATAGGTTGACAACCCTATCTTTTAAGGTTTTGGAGAACTAGTTAAATCATATCCAAGACCTAGAATAGGATGAAATCCTTATATTCAAAAGATTCCATTTTGATTACGATTATGAGAGAAATAAAATTAAATGTGATTCCTAACCCCGAATCAAATACAAAGACAATATTAGAAGGGGGTATAGAATTGGGTAATGGACCTTATTTTCAAGGACAAGGTGGGGATGATTCAACTAATTACCTATGTGGAAACTGTAATCATGTTCTTGGAGAAAGACTAGAAGAAAATGCACAGATTTGTGATATAGTTGTAAAATGTTTGAAATGTCAATCGTATAATGAATTAAACACTGTTATTTAATTTTTATAGGTTTGTCTATTATTATTGTAAAATTATTTAGACGACATATAGATTATTTAATTCCTCTATTGTGTATTCTTCTTTTATTTTTATGTGAATATAATTAGATAGTTTAGACATTGTAATAATATAAAATATATTTATTTAGCTTTAAACACTTATATCATTCTTCACTACTGGCATTCTGAATAAGCGTTAACCACTTATTCTCACCTTGAATCTCTATTCCACACTTCTCAGCTGGAGTCTTTCCTAGTGCTTGATGTTCTCTTATGTAATTATGAAAGATTTTGTAACCTTTGAGTATAGGAGTATCAGCCTTCTTCAAGCCTCTCATAGTCTTCTCTCGGTCACGGATTTCACCATTCATTCTCTCCATTTTGTTATTGTTGTGGTCGCCTTGTAACCTTATGTGATTAATGTGTCTACTTCTAGGCCACTTGTTTGTGTATAACTCTATGTTAAACGCTGTGTGGAAATTGGGAGCACTATCACTAATCAAAGTGTTAGGTCTTGTTCCTCCGGCCACCTCTTTACCCTTCTTGAATAGCGGTGTGATGTCTGCGGTGTTCTTTGTATCGGCTACCTGTTGAGCAATTCAGAATCTTGTCTCGTTATCCATGAGAGCGTAGAGATACTTGGTATTACCTTTCACTTTGAGATACAACTCGTCAGTTCTCCATGCTTGACCTACATCCGGTTTAATCTTTTCCAGATAGGTGTTCATAAGAGTTATGTATTTCCCAAGCCATTTGTATACGGTAACATGACTTATGTTCACTCCTTGTAGTTTCAAGAAATTTTTAATGTTTCTAAATGACTCACCGGTAAAGTAAAGGTGTATAGCTGATGTTATCATCTGAGGTGTAGCGTGCATTTTATCAAAGCAATATTAAATGAAAATCGTTTTCCACACTCCTTACATAAGTATCTTTGAATGTCTCAATTCTTGTTATGTCTTATAGCTTTTTTTACTATATTTTCTGACCTGCAGTAACAGCATGAAAGCGAATCAATAGGTTGAATGACAATTTCCTTCTTAATAGTTTCTCTTAACTCTAAATTGAATTCTACAGCGTAGATGTGCTTACATTTAACACCTCTGAACATATGGTCAGCGCATGAGCAAACCCAACCGATAGAAGTAATGAGAATCTTGTAAACTTCATCTCTTGTCAAAGACTTGACTTCATAGTTTCTATCATCTAACCTCTTGATATTATCTTTCATCTGAGCCAATTCCTGACCTCTTTGTTCTCTAAGATTTGGTAGGGTTTGTGGTGCCATAATTATAAATACTTTATGGTACCATAACTACAACTTTGTCAAACCTCATGGAGCATTAGATGGCATATTCCAACGGAAGCAGTAGGGATAGATCTTAAGAAAGAAGGAAGCAGTTTAGAACGCTATTAAATCATTCAGAAAATAACTTATAAGCTTATGAATAAATATTAATGTAGTAAATGAATGACTTCACATTATTAGAACTACCTAAAACTTTGGCAAAATCTAACTATAATTTGAGATGGTTTTTAGATAATCGTGATATGTTACTAGACAAGTTTCCTAATAAGTTTGTAGTAATAGAAGATGGGAGTGTTATAGACAGTAGCAGTAATCTTGATGAATTATTAGAGAGACTAAAAACTAATGAGAAATACTCCAGTTCATCAATGATAGAACTCATCAATGACAGAGCTAATCAATTAGAGAAATACTAAATTAATTGATAAAGTTATTATGATTGTTGCAACTTTTTCCTTTTATTGATTATTCTACAGGATTATATTATATCCGAGGAAATATACAATCTCAAGTTATAAGCAATCCGTTACAAAGAATATCTTTTTTGATAGATTTAAGTGCCACATATACATCCATTTCATTAACCGATGCAAACAAACTAGGTATTGAATATGAAAAATTAGAAGATGTGAACCTGTTGGATTCCACTCAGACAACAAAGATAATACCCCATTGCAGTATTTCCTTTTTTCCAAATATTAAAACAGGTATTTTGGAATATTTTGATCAAATAGCTGTACAAGACTTAAAACCAACAAATATTAAACAACATGAATTAATTTCTAAAATACCATCAGTTTTGGGACAGGATTTTATTTCTAGATATAGAGTGATTTTACAATATCCTTATATGATATTAGAAAGATAACACCCAAACTTAAACACCCATTTTCAATAAAATCTAATTTTCCTTTTGTTTCTGTCTTGTAAATACCAATTCATTATTCTCAACTTTGGGTTCTATTTCAATACCTTCCTTCCAACCGAGTTGTTCAATTATTTCATCTGGTATGGTTATAATGTGTTTGAAGTATTCTTTGTCTTTATATTTATAGGCAAATCTCTTTTGTAGTTTAACCATTTATGATAAATATGGTGCCATACAATAATAAAGTTTTTGACTTGGTGACTTATGTAAATATTTTCCTTGTCACTTTATTTATGTCATTACAATATCCTTATATACCTTATTGTCATAGCTGACATGTGTCATTTAAAGACAAAATCATGAATATAGTTACAGCACATCCAAGACTTGTAACTTTTGGTATAGGATTAGCTATTACCTTTGTAATTGGTACAGCAATAGGAATGATAGACCACCAACAAGTGTTTGCAGCAGCAACTGCAACTAACACAAACAACGGTGGCAACGCAGCAGCAGGTTAAAAAATTAATCAATCTCTCAATAATTTTTTCTTCAAGTTACCAAACGAAAGTTTACAGTACCTAATCTAGTTTCTAGATATTATGTCCATCAAGTCTGCAAGGGTAATCTGTGAAGGAGGTTTGTCTGCTTGTTTAAAGATTTCAAATATCTTACGGTATAGTTGATTTGATATTATTTCGGAGGCTTCTCTTGCTAAATCCTGTTTGATCTCAGCAATGATCTCATGTTTTAATTTGTAACGTTGTATTAACGCTGTTACGGTTTGACTTGAAGATGGTAGACCCATTTCTATTTTAATTTTATCGAATTCATCTTTTACTACTCGTGGAAGCTTTATGGTCTCATATTCTACCAATTTATAGTAATTACAAGTTCCTGAGCTTTAAGTTTATTGTGTAACTTAGTTTATATATGATCTTTAAATACTAAACTCGTCTATTATAATATGTGATATTTGAAAAGGAAATATCAAAATTCCTAAAGAACGTTACCCCATCAGATATAATAACTGCTGGAGGAATACTAGTAACGTTATTATCATACTTAATATCTGCACCCAAAGAAACTCCAGATATAGTTATTAATAACAACTACAATATTTCACAATATAATTTCATACAACCAAGGGTTAACAATCAATACAATAAAATCTCTATATGAATATAAAAACAGGTCTTGAAGGGGTTGTTGACTCGCTTTCAAGACCTCATTGGTTCAAGATACCTACAAATTTTTTGTTTGTAGTAATAATATATACGCTAAACTTTTATAAATTTTTTTCGGTTTTCAAACAATTAGTTCGGCTATGACCCGCGGGTTAATACTAATTTAATGACCCGATAAGTTAACAGAACCCTAAATAAGGTTCTGTCAAGTCTCCGTTTGGTAACCATCAATAATTTAACTGTAAAAAATCGTTTGGTAAAAAATAAAAATTGAATATAAAGAGTTAAAAGATTTGTCCTAATAGTTTAATTTTTAGTGTCCATTTCCGTTATTATTAAGGAAACCAAACACTTGGTTATGTTCTACCATTCCTATCGCTGTACCAATTACAAACGTGACTACTAGCCCTATACCAAAAGTAATTGATTTAGGATGTGCTGTAAATACATTCATGATTTTGTCTTTTAATGACATTCATGTCAGCTATGACAATAAGATATATAAAGATATTTCAAATTGGATAAATCATTTGGTGGGTAGAGAAATAATTATCGTAAAGAATAAATCATTTGTTTGAAATCGTTACCTTCTTGACGTTCACACGTAATGAACTTATTTTGTATGATTTCCATTGGAATAAAATATCAATGCTTCTCTAGCATGTAATCAACATATCTCTACATCCTATTATTTTAGAAAGATAGATTCTCACAATTATACAAATGAAAATTGACTTTTTGCCAGATAATCTTATTGATGGAATTAGTATCAATGCATAAATGTATCTATCAACTTAAATAATCTTGAAAGTAAAGACGGTTACAAAGCTAATGCCTTATTTCTAGCATGATAAAACAGCTATATAATTGTGAAAAAAAAATATATATTTAATCTTCGGAGCTGGTGTAATAATTCTTTTCAACCGTAATCTCGTTATATCAAAATATCCATAAAATTGTCTACTAGTCCATAACCATACTTGTAACAATAAAATAGTAAATATTTTGGATTAATGTATTGGATAAAAGAATACATGTTAAATAATTCTTACACCTATGATAATACATTCGCATCTATTGTAAATTATAAAGATTTTATTTTTCTTGGCGATTCTTCAGAACATCTATTATATATTTCCGATCAAGACGGTCAATTTAATCTATGGAGACAAAAAACAGATTTTAAAGACAAAATCAACTCTACTAGTTCTCAAAGCCTCACTCATTTTAAAAATGAGTCTGTCCGTTATGCTTTTACTTCATATAAAACAAGAAAAAATAAGAATCAAATAGTTTTCTTTGCAGATAGAGATGGAAACCAGAATTATCAAATATTCCAAATCAATGATCCTTTCAATAGTAGTATAGAAACACTAACGCAAAACTCTGATGTCAGGCACGAATGGGGTTCAGAATGCCACAGTCATGATGGTCAATATATAATGTATAGCTCAAACGAAAGCAGCCCCTCAAATATTCTTATCTATAGATATGATTTAGATAAAAGATTATCAGAATGTATAACTCCCAACAAGCAAGGTTGGTTTTCCCCAGGATATTGGTCTTTGGATGACAGATTTATAAATTGCCTAGAGCAAGTAACCTTTTCTAGCTATGTATTATGGGTTGTAGATGTAAACAGCAAAGAGCTGATTGATATTTCTCTTAATAAGGAAAATGTAACTTATAAAACAGGACCATGGTCTAAAAAATACAAAAACGGATTTTACTTTCTTTCAGATGGAAATAAAGAGGGTTTTTTAAATCTAGCCTTTTACGATATTGATGAAAATCATTTTGATTGGGAAGTTAATTCTAATTGCGATATAGAACATGTAGTATTATGTGAAGAGAAGGACATACTAGTATGGATTGAAAATGCTGATGGATATAGCAAAATCTTATCAAAAAATTTAAAATCACAAGAGGTTTCTAAAATAGATAAAATTCCTGATGGCGTAATTAGTAAAATAAAGGTTACACCAGATGGACAAAAAATAGTATTTTTATTATCTACGGCAATATCACCTTATGATATCTATGTATACGACTTTAAAACAGATGAAATCCACAAATTTACCAATGCATTCAAAAATTTTATTCCTCATAACCTAATTAACGAACCTGATCTTATCCATTACAATAGCTTTGATAATGAACAAATCAGTGCATTTTTGTATTTACCTTCTGAACAATTTATAAAGAATAATAAAGAAAAGATTGGGGCTGTTTTATCTATTCATGGTGGCCCTACAAGTCAAGAAAGACCATCCTATTTGTATGGTGGACTATATCAATATTTATTGAGTAAAGGTTTGGCTGTCTTAGCCCCAAATTTCCGAGGAAGCACCGGATATGGAAAATCCTTTGAGAAAAAGATATATCATGATTGGGCAGGCGGAGAACTTAAAGATTTAGAATATGCTATAAAATGGTTATTATCTCAGAAATGGCTTGACAAAGACAAAATCGGTGTATTTGGTGCTAGCTTTGGAGGATTTGCTACTTTAAACTGCATATCAAGATTATCGCAATATAATTGGAAAGCAGCCGTTGATATAGTTGGCCCAAGCAACCTTGTAACATTTACCAAAACAGCTCCAAAGCACTGGAAACGAGTAATGGCTGAATGGGTTGGCGACCCGGATACCGAAGTAGATTTCCTAAAGAAGAGGTCTCCTATAGCATATGCAGATAATATAAAAGCCGATCTTTTGATAATTCAAGGTGCCAATGATCCACTTGTTGTGAAGGAGGAATCAGATCAGATGGTTGATAAATTACAAAAATCAGGCAAGTTTGTCGAATATTTTGTATTTGATGATGAAGGTCACGGATTTACCAAGACCAAGAATATGGTCAAAGCATACGGATTATCCGCAGAGTTTTTGATAAAAAGATTGATTTAGTTATTTTAAAATATTAAACAGAAATATGAAATAATGATCAACGACTTGTTATACTCTTGGACCCTTGATATATCCATTACTAAATCCATTGGGATAAAACCTCTAATCACATTTGTCTCTGTTGATTTGTTTATTTTATTCTAATTCTTATTGCATGTCTAATGGAATGCTGAATGAAAATGTCGCTCCTCTTTGACCATCTTTATTGTTACTTGCCCATATCTTTTCACCATGAGCCTCTACAATGTTTTTAGATATGAATAGCCCTAATCCCGTCCCTTGAAAGGAATTTGATGCGAGTTTATTATAGTCTTGGGAAAACTTAGAATCCATTCTTTTACCATTATCTTTGTCTAGATGACAAAGCTCACCTACTTCCATCAGCTTTTTACAATAATCTATATTATCTGATGTAACTTATGTAATACATCTTATCTTTATTCCCTTTTTTTTAAGTGAAAGTAAACCATTCCAAATTGAATCATATAGAACATGGCAGCTGGACCATCTTTATAAAAGAACCATCCATGTTTTTCCTTGTCCTTGAAAAGGTCTCTAGGGTCTTTGGGATAATGATGTCATTACCATGCAGCACCTCGGTTTTATCGGGCTGTGGGTATTCATCATTAGCAAAAGTCATCAGGAATATACAATATCGATATATTGTGCTATATAAGCAAAACAATAAAATTTGATTGGGAAATTTATTATTGATAATGATAGGTTAATTGGATCTTTTTCTGAAACCATAATGATGAAAAAACAATATCAATTTAGTGAAACATCGCTAAGAGATGTTTATCTATCATTTTCCACTTCTTTTTTGACTAATTCCAATAGTCGTTTTGCTTGTTCTATTCCTGAAATTGGAATGCCTTCATTATTGAGGAGACCTATTTGTACCAACACTGAGGCTTGATCCCAATAGATATGCTCATGTGCTATTTTATTATTTTCAAATTTCATGACTACTACATGTGGTATTTCAACGTATTTACCTGTGGGAGGTATGCCGGGTAGCATGTAATCAATTTCTTTATCGTGTGTAAATCTTAATAGCAGTTCGTCTACCACTTGGTCTTTTCCAATAGTTCGGGATATTTGAGTTATTTTTATATCTTTTGGCATTTTCCCAATAAAGTGGTTTTTATAAAAACTGGATACTTCTTTATAACCTGATCCTCCTGTTAAAGTTGGAACATGATGAACATATGCATTATCAGTCATAGTAGTCATAGTTGCGTTTACATCTTCTTTTTCAAATTCAAATTCTATATGCTTATCAAATATCTCGCCTAGATTATTTGGCTCCATATCCATAACTATATGAGTTGCCTTGCTTCCTATTGTGGTTTTATGTATAATTAATTTATTCTGATAAAGTAATATCAGGTTAAAATCCAGATACAAAAAAAGATTCTACATTTTGAGATTTATAGTAATAGTAAGAATATACTTAGGTGTAACAAAGATACACGTTTTGATTATATTCTTCAAACTCGTCAAATGAATCATCTAATATTTTGGACCCGTGATATATTTATTACTAAACCCCTTGGGCCCATGATAAATTTGACTATAATTTTGGATTTGGTTGAACATTAAAAAATTGATTTTCCCTCATTAATTGATTTTGGATGTTAAAGTAATTATTAACCACGTGCCATTTCTTCTTTAAGTCTTAATTTTTTATATTCTGATTTGTTTGGATGTTTATCAATTATCATATTTAAATGTGATTCTAGGCAAGTAACTGCTGAAATGATCATTATAAGAGATACCATATTTCCTTGAATTTTCTCATCTTTTTTATATTTGTATTTTGCTACATCCACATGAACTTTTTTGGATAGTTTGCAATTTCTTTGGACCGCACGATAGAAAAGGGCTTCAGAGAGGTATATACCGTGTATCTGCCATCTTTCGCATTAAAGAAATCTAACGTGGTTGTCTTTCTATATTATATTTATTCCATTGGATATATTCTAGATATGCAAATAAGTATGCACTATAACAGATAACGCGATTGCAGAGACAATCCTAGAGAAGTTCTCGAGCGTATAACCTTCATTTTTTTAGGAGAGTATTATTGAAAGAACAATGCACTATACTTTAAATTGACCACGCGGAGGCAATTCCTGGAGTGCCCAAGCGTTGCCATCCGGATCATTAAAACGAACGAACTTCCCCCAAACTTGTGTGTCGACGTCAGTAACCTTAACTCCGCGCTCTTTAAGTTCATCATGAGCTGCCTGAGCATCCTTTACTACCATTTGTAAACCCTTAATACAACCGGGTTCATATCATCGGAGATACCAATCCCAAAACAAATTGAACAAGCAGAACCTATAGGTGTCATTTGAACAAAACGTAGTTTTTCGTTTACGGTGTGGTCATGGTCTAAGTTAAAACCTACTTTATCTTTATAAAAATCGCGTGCACGATCCACATCTGTTACCGGAATTACAACCAATTCAAGTCTCATTTCCATTAACAATTCCACCAACCCTATAGATAAGCAAGATAATACCAAAAAAATACTGATTGATCACGTGAGTTACATGAATAGGTACCCATGGATATCTATGATTTAGCCATGGATAAAAAGATTCAATAGAATTGATTGTAGGAGTATCCATATGCGTCACTATTATCTAATCAATCATCAATACTATAAGATAACTCAAAACCTCCAAATTACAACAAATGAAAATCTAATAACGATAGTTGAAATAATGGGGCTCATTCTCGTTTTTCATATAGTGTTATTGAAATTCAAATATATTGAGCCCATTGATATTGCTACTTCTACTTCACTCCCGTATCGTTAGGATATTAATCCCCTCTGAATCCATGGTAAGTGTTATCTAATGATCCTTATGCCTAGGTTTTGGAAAAGTTATGGACTACTTTCTGTGAATGACAAGTAATTGAACCCATTTACATACCTAAATCAAACCCCCTTGTGCCCATTCCCATAATGGTTCTTTTATTTAGGTTCTACGAAAAATAAGGAGTATAGAAAAAAGTGTCTGTAGAACAAGAAAATAATAACATAAATAAAGATAGTCAAGAACTTGGCATCTGGTCACTGTATTTATTTGCATTAAAGTCTCCAGTGACAAGAGAAAAATACAAGATAAGGCTAGATAAATTTTTTAATTTTATTGGTTTGAAAGGCGATACAGTAGAAGAAAAAAGCGATAGTTTTATTGAAAGATACAAGGTTGAAGGTGGCCAATGGGTCTTTCATTCAATACTTAAATTAATTTTAAATATTGATAATAAAAAAAAGACAATATTTCAGACTTCAAATGGAGAAAATTGATATTGAAAAGTTAGAGCAAGCCTATATACAATAATTATATGGATAATAATTTTATAATATTCATTTCTCAAATATTGATTTCATTGAGGCAATAGACAAAATAAAATCATTAAAAAATAAGATATTAATTTAATTTTAATGTATGTCACCTACAGAATCACTAAGAAAAGATCATGCTTTAATTGAAAAAATGATAAATGCTTTACAAACAATTTCATCATTATTAAACAATGGAAAACAAATACCTGAATCTATTTTAAATCAAGCAATTGATTTTTCTATTAATTTTACAAATACCTGTCACCATGGAAAGGAAGAGGAGTCGCTATTTCCAACCTTAGAAAATAAAGGTATGCCTAGAGAAGGTGGCCCTATAGCAAGGATGTTATACGAGCATCAAATAACCAAAACTCTTGCAGAATCCATTATCAAATCTACTAAAAATTATATTTCTCATGGAGATTATAAAGAGCTAGTAAAAGACATCGATAGTTATGTTCAGCATGTCTCTCTTCATCTATCAAAGGAAAACCAAAGACTTTTTGCTATGGCCGATATAATACTCAAAGATCAAGAAAATCAAGTTAACAATAATTTAATTGAAGTAGAGCCGGAGAAATTCAATAAAATTGGGAGTTCGCGTGAACATTATGAAAAATTAATAAATAACATCAATCTAAATGAATAATAAATTTTTTGTATATCTAATCGGTTTTTTTTCACCTTAAAATTTTTATTTAATATTTAATTCTAAATCAAAGTGGTTATTTGTTAGAAAATGCATTAAAACCCTACTACCACTAGGAACTTAATCCCAACTATCTCTGAGCTAATAGATGTTTTTAATATGTGACAGTAAAATGCTGCAAATATTTTCGCTGCCTTGGATTGCATATGGCAGCCGGTCGATGGTATCCCTCACCCAATTTCAACGGATTGACCGTTATGATATTGGTGCTCTTTGAATATCATCTCAGTAATTTTTTCTGCTACATCTTTAGGTTGAAGCATGCTCTGTTTGTTCTTCTTGTAATAAGTTGGATCAACATTTTGCTGCATTTGGGTGTCTACTTCACCTGGACAAATTGCCATCACTCGTATATTGTAATTTGCTACTTCCCATGCTACGCTTTCAGTTAGTCCTATCATACCAAATTTACTTGCACAATATGCAGATATGTCCGGAAATCCTGTCTTTCCAGCTCCTGAGCTCACGTTGATAATTACACCAGATCTATCTTTTATCATAAAAGGAAGTGCAGCCCTTGTGCACAGAAAGGAGCTCTTTAGGTTAATATCTATTGTTTTATCCCATTCGTCTTCTGTAGTATCAATTAATTTCTTAACATATACTATTCCAGCATTATTAACTAAAATATCAATAGATTTGAATATATCAATTGTTGACTTGATAAGATGTTCTACTTCGGAGGAGTTGCTAACATCACATCTTATGCCAATTACTCTATCAGCAGCAGCAGCTGCATCACTTGTTTTTGTTATTTGTTTGATTTCTTTAACTGTTGAATCAATTTCTGTTTGAGTCCTGGAACATATAACTACATTCAATCCTTTCTTACATAATAAAATGGCAGTTTCTCTACCAATACCTCTGCCACTACCAGTCACAACTGCAGTTTTATTTATCAAATTTCAATCTTAAACTATGCAATTTTTGAATTTATATTTTAAATGTTAAATAAACTGAAAGTGATTATAAAGTAATTGAACCCATTTACCTACCTTGTTCAAACCCTCTAAGTTTTAGCTAAAGAGTAATTGAACCCCCTTTAGAATTAGGGCCACTGTTTCAATAGATATAGAAATAAATAGTAAAGATATAGCGCCATTATTGTTCACATTTTGAATGTTTTTTTTAAAGTAAATTATAGTATAATTTATTTATCTTGTTATTGTCATATGCATCTACTATATCGTTTTTTGTTTCCATCACCTGATTTTCTTATCCATTTTTTATATGTTACCCAAAGTATCAATTTCGTTTTTAATAAATCTCTATATGTTATAGATAATTCTTCTTCTAGTTTGTTAAACTCTCCTTTCTATTTTTGCCTTTGTTCTATACTCGAGGAAAAAATTACAATAATATCCATGATAATACTAAATTAAGAATGCAATACTTACTATTTGTTATAACATTCTTCAAAGTTAATCGTAAAGTAATATAAAATAACAAGCATAGATATAGGAATAACAAGGATATTAGTAAACATCATCTGGTAAAAAATACCGAATCAGCAAATAATATAAATTTGTTTCACGTAATAATATTACTTTTATAAAAGATTGTAGGCTTTGGTGGCAGACAACTGCAGCCAATAAAGGTCTTGAGATAGCTTAACAGATCTCAATTCCAAGACCCAATACCTACAGACAAACTATTTGAACAATTTACTTTTTATCTATTTTGATAATTATTATTCTGATTTTTAATTCTGAGCTTAAATTCGTAGATGTTTTGGATCCGTGATATATCTATTACTAAACCCCTTGGACCCGTACTCTGCTTCAAAACATGTTCTAGTTTACATTTCTTCTTTCTATAAGGAAAATAATCATCAAAACATTATGATTTTCCTTAGTGTATTGTTTTTTTAATGACACTTTTTCCATTCTCAAATACAAAAAAATGAATGATTTTCTACTTTCAGAAATATACATAGATGATTGAGATGAATACAAGTACCTTCATCTCCGTTGAAATAGGGATATAACATGATGATGGACAATGTTGATAATTATAGTGGAAGCAAGAAAGAAAGAAGAAAAAGAGGTAGGATCCTCTCTCCATTATCATCGACCTTTTAACTATCTTCTCTTCAATACCTAAGTTTAATTTACTTTTTTTTTAAGGGCTTTTATGTTTTTTAATCTGTATTGGTGTTTTTTTCTTTGAATTTGTTTGGGTAGCGCTCGCGCATCAATTTAATTATATCCACATTACGACCAGGAAAATAATAAATTTCATCAGTGATTTTAGATAATTCTTCCATATCCATTGGATTATTTTCTGGAAGCCTTTTGTTTGCAGCGATAAATTCACTTTCTGAAATGGATTTTGAATTTGGCCAGTCTAAAAATTTAGCTTGACACTCAAGCAACTCTTCCTTTAATTTGTCATTTTCTATATTTTTATCAAGTAACTTGGATTCTAATATATTTATTTTATCTACAAGAGGTTTGTTTAATCTATACTTTTTTATATCTTCTGTAATAGTGTTATATTCTTGAGTTTTTTGTTTAATTTGACTTTCTTTTATTATTGTTGCTTTTTCAAGTTCAGCCAGATACTTTGTCAAATTTTCAATATGTTTAGGAATATTGAATATTGAAACATCTAGTCTCTTTACTATTTTCCATACTTCATCAATTTTTGATATAAACTCTTTTTTGTTTATATTCTTTTTAAAACAATGAATATTTATCTCCTCAAGAAATG
>JAICXY010000043.1 GCA_025934495.1 Candidatus Nitrosocosmicus sp. | reverse complement strand
ATCGCAGTATATGAAAGAAGAATGTGAATTAGAACATTCTTTAAATATGGATGATGACGATTAGGTATTCTGTTTTCATAGGATGTGCAGTACAAGCCCGCATCAAATTTAGATTGCTAATTCTTTTGATCAGAGTTAATCAAGTTAACAGGCCTCCTAGTTTGCTTCTATCGATAGATTATTTTCAATCATTGTCACCCTAGAGGTGACTTTATTGTACTATCAAGTTGTTGTTATATCCATATTTTATCTTCCTTACAATCATATTCTTTCAACAATCTATTACACACATATTTTTAAAAATACCTAGTTTTGGGTAGACTCTTAATATAAAACTTTAAAATCGGCATAAGATTTTTAGAAACAAATAAAAAAATAATCAATGTTCTGAATTACTCATAATTGTTGCGATTGGTAACGGTGTTTTCGTTGAAGTTTTGATAATGGCTATGATGATAATTATGTGTAAATGTCTTACTACCATCTGGATACTAAGTAACTGAATAATTTGTATGTTTCAACAATCGTTGTTATTTTTATATTACTCTTATTCTTATTATATATATTATGTACATCGACTATTCCAGCAACTACCAGACAGTAATTATTGTTGCAGCAAAGTTTTTTATTTTATGACAAAAATGGTTGAAAATGCATATTAAAATATTTAAATTAGTTATCGATTGATTACCTATTGCATTATAATGTGAAGAAGAAACAAGATTCTACAGATCCATCTCTTTCATCAGTTATCGATATTGCGATTAAAAATAACATCGAGCTAACTCCAATAGATGTAATTTCAATAGACAAATATTCACGTTTAACATTAACTAAAAAACTTAAGAAAATATTTTCTTTAAATCCTGAAGATAAAATAATAGTTTACCAAGAGAAATATAACAAAAATATAATACTTAAAGTTCAACACGACAAAATGAAAATTAGCAATTGGATTCTAACCAGAAGCAAAGACGATTTAAATAATAATATGGACGTCCATTTCAAAAAAGGTTATTATAAGAATAATGGCATTATTAATAATTTCAATAATGATGAATTTACTATAAAAGAAATGGATTCTAAAATCAAGAATAATATAGAAACAGAAGGATACCAGTATAAATATAATATTGGACATAAAGAAAATACTCTTTATAATGTCCCAATTCTTTTAGTTGATGATGAACCTGATCTACTTACTACCTTTGATTTTTTTTTAAGAAATGAAGGTTATAAGAATGTAAAAACATTTTCAAATTCAAAAAATGTGTTAAAGCATATTTCAGATTTAAAAAATTCATTATACTATAAGCTAGCAATTTTGGATATTAGAATGCCTGATATCAATGGAATACAGATATATCAAATACTAAAAATATTGAATCCATCCATAAAAATACTATTTTTAACTGCTCTTGATGCTGCATCTGAATTGACAAGTTTGTATTCCGAGGTAAAATTTGAAGACATAATAAGAAAACCAATTGAGAATGATCGATTTATAGAAAAGGTAAACGATAAAGTAAACAGACTAGAATTAAAGTTTACATAAGTTGAATATTAAATCTACTATTACTGTCCGATAATACCTGTATTATTTCTTTTATATGACTCATATTTGATTTTTGGATTTTCTCCAATTATTCCATAATTTAGATGATATTTCTTATTCTGTATAATGACTTATTCTATTGACAATCTTTAGGTCATGAATAAGAAAGACTTCCGTATATGTAATGACTATCAAGTATAGACTCTCATTCCATGATCTTCTTGGATTCAATGAAGATATATCAACTGTCAGTTTAATTGAGATAATTGGATCGGTTAGTAGAAAGTACAAGACGTCGAAAGTCATTTGGATCATATTTGATTGTCTATATCGGTAGGATATCTATGGCTCGAAGGTATCTGTAAGACTATATGATGAAAGAATATGGGTATCTCAGTTAATGGCCGTAATTGTACTAACCTCAAATAGTATCAAATTTGGAAAGTTTTATTGTGTCAACTGTATTATTATCTTAAACAATAAGGATATCTTGTTGCCATTAAAAATAATATTGCAGTATGGAATATTACTATTACATATATCACAATTGAAGTGCGATTCATAAAAAGTAATATAGCTTAGGCATTGTCATAATTCAAATTATCTCGATACATGCTATACCAGCTTAAATCTAACCTATGGAATGTTATTTTGAGAACAACTATTCCAAGGATTAGCTCTTGATAGACTAAAGGATCCATGCTCTTTAACTTTCTATATATGATAGGTTGTATACCATGGCCTAATATGCCAAAGAATACCATATCGTCAGGCTCATCGAGGGTAGGAACATTTGACGCCACATATACAATATTAGGAAATATTGACATAATTAAAAAAGAACAAAAGATAATAATATCGACCATAAAAGAAGATTTTAACAATTCCCCTATTGTGGGATATATTAAAACATCCTTAGTTCCAGGCCAACAACAGCATTGCAACCGCCAACATTGCCAAATCCTTTTACGAATAAAGCAACAATAAATCAAAAGATTGAAACTGAGATTAGTAGTGCATTATCATCTGTTGGGAATACCAATATGCCAAAATTTCCATTCAATGTAACTTTGGAATGGTATTATCAGAATGGAATTGTAAATACCATGGACTAGTAGAATGAATATTAAATAACAAGACGTGTAATTTGAATCATAATGTGATTCTTTAAAAATACGATTAAATCTTTATTTTTTCATCTCAACAAAAATCCCTCAATCCAGATGATCATACATCCGTAAAACATAGATATCTTTTGTCTAGATTGAATAGTATTGTCACAAATAAAGTATCGAATTTAAACTATCCGTTTGCTCGTTCAAGAATTAAAATAATCTACTGCGTGTTCGAAATTCTTCAATTTTACACAGGTCTCTATGTGTCACGCATTGACAAGAAATAGAACAATTATTTTTCTAGTGCACTCTTTCATTTCCATTACAAATAAAACCGTATAATTTATTATTCTTTATTCCTCTTCGAGTATATACAATAGATTACCGACAGGATCTTTAAACATACACTTTTGGACCCTAGTCGATAAGAGAAATATCCTTTTCATTTGTCTTACATTCCATTCATTGTAGATCTCAAAATGCATATATGCAGGATATGCTCGAATATGATTGGCTCAAGGTTTTCAATAGCAAAATTAAGGATGATAAATGTTGCAGTAATATAGTTTACTTTAGAATATCAAGATTTTACTGCCGTCATCGATATGAATATCTAGCAGCCTTCCGATGTAAGATTTTGAAACATTCAGTCCTAATAGATGGTCATATAATCCCTATTTTGTAAACACCTACTAAAAAACTAGAAAATGCTTTTTTATATTCGAACACTAATTTATGCACTTATGTATTTAAAGATACCTCTATTTAGTAACATTGTTACTGCAAAACCCAAATTCATAGCATTACAAATTGAAATAGCAACTTTTCTAAGAGTACAGTAATGTCCAAACAAATTCCCCAGTAAAGTATTCTTGTATCTAATATGAAGGTATTAGAAAAGAGTCGGTGGAATCAAAACATCCATAGCTTATTTATTACTTTTAAAAAGGGAGATCATTTCTTGGTAAACGGGTTATGAGGCACCATCACACGATATGATAAAGTCTTAATTTAGATTAAATCAGATCCCTTACTCTATTTATTCCCATATTTTCAACATCGATTCTTTTCGAAAACAATTTCCTATCAATTATACCAGGTTGTCTATTTGCTACCCTCAAGTACAATTCCATTACGTCCATATTTTGAAAAGATATGTGAATTTGAGGTGATTTTTATTATTAATTGATAAATAATGCCCTAGGCGTAAAGTCCAAGGTTAACAACATAGCAATTTGTTGAATGCTAAATATTGAAATATATAAAAATTAAAATAAAATTAAAAAACTCATACACTTATTTTGTAAGGTCTTTTGCAACAGCATCTAAAGAATATGTCACCGAAAAGGGTTGTCCATTAGTTTTATGAAATAAAACTGCTGTTCCAACGAAGGTAAATGAACCAACACTATATGGTTTATCGGTAATTGTCACAGGAGTATTTGAGAACATCGTCATCGTGGATAAGGCAATAGGCGTCCCATCAAACCATTTGGCATTAGAAGGTTCTCCGTGTTTTACATCGGGTTTTACTACTGGCAGGTACTTGTGAAGGACTTCTACTTCAATAGGCTTACTTGCGGTAAATGTAACTGTCCCGGTCCAAATTTTTCCATCTGCTCTTATTGGCAACGCAACAACTATAGAATGAGGTATATCTTGATTGTTCATTTTTGCATTTGCAGTGGCGGGCAGTGATGAAGAAGTATTTTGGATTGTCACTGAATTTAGTTTTTGAAGATTTATTGCATTGGGAGTTTGACCATAAACAGATGTGACTATGTGATTTAAAATAGCCACTCCAAAGATCGAAATAAGTATAATAATTATTTTAGTTCTCAATAAACTTCTATTGATCTATTTAAATATAAATTTAGATAATCTCAATCTTTGTTCTTTCGTTTATTCCATCCGATAGATTATCGATAAAACCTCGGGCGTTTCTATCGTTTATCGGGCATAGTTAGAAGAATTGGTGATATTTTCACAAAAGAGATGGCAAATATATTTCTATTTATCGAAATACAACGACTATCAAAAGAAAAGATGTAAAAAACAAATAATTAAAAATTATTTTCGATTAAATTTATGAATAATTTAGACAATAATAATATCATGTTTAACGAATATAAAAATATAGAAGAATTTAGACAAGTAATTGTAATTATGTATTGATTTAATATTGCTTTCAAATAGAATGAATAAAGAAATAAAGAAACAAATATCTTTCGCATTATTGGTAGCAGTATTTGCAACTTCTATAATTTTATCTACTCTTGCACTAGCCGAAAATAATATGGTTTTTGCAAATACTGTATCAAGTAACAGCACCACAGCACAAACATCAGAATGCTCAACCCGAGGTGATAATATGCCAATTTCTCCCGGATCATGTAATAACATTAATATCGACAGAGAAATCGACACAGGTTAAATACAGGAACAGTAAATTAAACCTAAAGTAAATAATGCCACTACCCAAAGGTATTTTTAATACATGTTCTAATTTGAAAAATATGAATGGATTTACGGTTGATAAGCTTTACTAACGCTTGTTGCATGACTAAAATAATAAAAAAATGTAATAGTTACCAAATTATACCAATCATGTTATTTACAACATTTAATTATCATTAAAACGCTAACAGAAAGCAATTTGCCGATTGTGTAACGATGCAAACACAATTGTTTGTTATTGTACTTCAAGATCATTAACATTACATCAAAAGCTTCAATAATGTGATCTTTATCTAGATGTATACATAAAGCCCTGAAATATATCGGTATGTTGGTGTTAATCTGATACCGTCATTAACTTCTTTTTACGCCGACGTTTGTCTATTATGCGGTTGTCTTCATATCGAATTTCCTGCGGCTGTTCTTCTTTTGTTGTATTTGTAATATTGTCTTTATTTTTTTGGCTTTTTTTTTCTTTTATTAAAACAGCAAGGGTAGATTTCGCTGGATATTGTTGTTTGGAAAATTCATTGCAAGTATCTTTCGAATAATCTGACGGCGAATTTTCTACATAGTGTTTATGCCGTTTTTCTACATCATTATTATTCCCTTTAATTACCCTTTCTATTTCTCTTGCTAGAGATTTTTTGACGAGGTCTTTGAGCTCGTCTTTTTCAAGGCCTTGTGGGTAAGTGGCTAACAAATATTCAAATTGTTTCATATACTCAACTACTTTGTTACGATATTCTTCCTTAGATGGTTTGTGATTTTTTGTTATCTTAAACCAAGTTGTTGCGCATTGAGCAGGATAGGCTTTTGCAAGTTCTTCAATCACGCGTTCCATCTCGAAGTAGTCTAGCATAAAGACAAACTCCTAAAGGGAAGACTAATTAAAAGATCTCCTTTTCCTTTCAATCTATGCATTATATCACTTATCTATTATTTAATAGATCTCTTACAAAATTAGAAAAACCTGTTTTATTGTATAACTCAATATTCTCAACAGTATGCCATATTTAGATCAAGATATGGGATGTCAGTTCAGAAATAGTGAGTTATAACAAAATTCAATCATTAAAAAAAAAGAATTTGAGTATACAATAAACAGAAATAATCTATACCGTTACTTTATGTATTTGTATTTAATTGTATTTCCAACAGCTTTTATAGAATACTATAGATTATGCTGATCCGAAACGTGATCATTTTGTTTTAGCTTTGGACATACTATAATTTGATACCGGCACAAATTCCATTAATTATGTCAAACTATAACTTCATAGCTTATTGCAGGCAGATCTTTGGTTTAAGGAGTTATGTTGTCACTAAAAACTAATAATCTGTTCGGTGACATTAGATAAATTTGTTTCAATTTCCTATTTATGACATGAAATGCCTTCAGCACAATATTTATGATATAAATTATATTCAAGTATTAGGATGGAGGCAGTTTGTATTTTTATTTTATGCTTTTAGAAAAGTTGTTAGAATATGATATTTTAAAACATAGTCAGGATCCTTTTTTATTTTAATTGTATATTTGTAATCTAATAGGTTTAAATGCAGTGTATTCTCTTTTCCATTATCGGGAAATATGGTATGATTGCCCTTTCCAAAATTATTTAATAGATCGTACTTTTCACTGAAATAGTCTAGCAAATCCCATTTTCCAGAATATTTTTCAATTATTGGTAATGCGCTCAAATGAACTTTTTCTGAAATTAGCATTATTAATGAAATGTTTTTTTTCATTTAAATTAATTAATTGATTGTTTTTTACTTTAGAATTAGTAAGCAAATCCAGTGTTTTATTTTTGGCAAAAATACTAAAATTCCATTTACCATCTCCAAAGATACTTCTATCATTGTTAATTAATAGTGAATCAAATACAATGTTAATTGAAACCTTTGATATATTTGATGTAGATGTTTTTGTATTATTTACATTGTTCATTAACAAAACATTATTTGATAAATTCAATGCAAATGTCGAATTAATAAGAATTATACTTTCTAAAATATAGAAAAAGATAATAATAAAAGTTAATCTTTTAATCAATTTTATAATCGAGATACTTTAAATATGATTTAAATATTATCTTGCACAATTGTATGTATGTTAAATTTTGGCAATCATTGTTAATATTCAAAATTTGCAATATGTATTATTAAATCCCTTATTTATAACAGTTTGATAGATATCCACTAAATTCGGATAATTATGGAGATTCATTGTAAAGAATCTGTCTGGATAAATCGGTCAATATATCCATAGATCTAATTATTCGAGTTCGTTCATAGATTCATATAACAAGCAAACAAAGTGGGATAGAAGGATAATGAGGGATTTTATAAAACCATTAGATGTGGGCCTGGTTTTAAGGCCCGAAACCACAATATTAACCTCGCTCAGTCCATTTCAATTCTGTATAATTTTTTAGTTACATTCATAAAAATATTATAAGTATGCAGCAGCATTTCTAAATGATGCCATAAAAAGTTCAATTAATCTATACTTATGATTTTTGAAGGTATTTTTTATTGGATTTCATAAAATAAGTGATCGTTTTTGAGCATAGGTTTTTCCTTAAGTTAACAAGGACTATATTTATTCGTGTTGATGATATATTATACTATTATCAAGTCTTTACATAACATTATAAGGCATGAGGGTCATATATAATATATGAGACAAAGATTTTCCTTAGGAAATAAATGCGAATGCAATTGTCATGGCAGGGCCGGTACATTAGAATTTTGCGGATATTGTACAAATTCTCATAGAAATTTGTTCTCTAATTCTAGACCACGAAGATAATAATATATTGACCTTTGAGAAGACCGTAATCTACATACATAGATAATAATATACAAGATATGTATTTTCGAATTTAATTATCTTACATTCCATATCTTCATTCTCACTATCGTTTTAAATTAAAGATTTTTATTAAAATGTATACGCATTTTCATAGTTGAATTCCATCCATTTTGTTTAAAACTGGCCATAATCATAGTGACAATCATGTTATCTGTTATGTAAAGCACCCTTGATCGAACATAAATTTATCCTGCATTATTTCCAATTGTTGAATTTATCCGCTCATTCTTTGTATTTGGTGTAGATATATCTGCTGTAGTTTGTATACGCGATTCATTATTTGTTACGGTACTATTTGCTATTGTATTATTTGTTTTATTCTGAGCTGATTCCAAAGCATATGCCGCTGCTATTACTGCTATAACAATATTACCGGTAAAATCCAAATAAAGGATTTCATTTAATCTTTATATTAATTAACCTATAAAAACGATTTTATGGCTTTGTTAAATTAAGGAAAAACCTATAGATTTAGGATGACCACATATTTTATGAGATTTAGAATTAGAACACCATCAAAAATTATTGGATATGGATTACATTTGTACTTCTTGGTTTATCCTTTAGAAACAATGTCAACAAAGCATTAGCTTTCTTTTTGCATATATTGAAGTCATCTTATATCCATCTGGAACTGGATTCAAAAATACACACCTCAAAAATATCAAAAGAGCATAAGAAAATTGACGGGCATGTAATTGATGAAACTGTCATAAAAACAGGTTCTTCTGAATTAATATGGCTTTGATGGATAGTTATTGAACAAGTATAAAGAAATCCTTGCAGTTGATATATCAAAAGAACGAAATATGTTTGTAGTAGTGTTGAATGATTTCTGTCTAACGTTGTAAATAGGTATAGATCACAATCTGTTTCATCAGACGGTGATGGTACCTAGTACCCGCAAGCTTGCAGATTTTTAAAACTTTCTCACCATCTTCTTATTTGAAAGTATCATAGAAAGAACGATGTAATATATAAAGAATAGGACGGAAATCTTTGATGATTATTTTCCTTGTAAAAAGAACAAATGCAAATTAAACCATATAAAACAATGGGTTGAGTTGTTTGTTAGATCTCTTGCATAATTAGGACCATTAGAAAAATTTCTAAAAAAGTTGATACTTCTTAATTGTAACCCGCAGATCAAAATGTAAATATTTCATAATTTCATCTATAGGATATAAAATTTTGATATGTGTCTAATTATGCAAGATCTGTTGATGAACATAGTAAAAAATAAAATCTTTATTTAACAGCGCCATTTTATCATAACGGACCTTGATGATTTAGAAAGCACGTTTTGTTTTCACCAAAAAATGATGTTTGTTTGGATATTGTAATGGCTTTAGATTGTGTGCCTTAAATGCTACTGTATGAATATTGCTCTTTATAATACCTGCTTATATTGAAAAGGAATATTTTATGATGAAGTTCTATACGGACCAAGATTATTCTATCCAAAGATGGAAAGTAGGTATTACCACCTATGAGAACAATAACCAATTAAATCTTGATCATGATATATTAAAATAAAATATGTAATATTTAAATTATCTAAGGCTGTGTTAACCTACGGTTTTCCCAATATAGTTTTATTTTAATCAAACTACTTGCTTTAACTCAATTATCCTAAAATTATACTATGTTGAACATAATAAAAATAATCTTTATTTGAAAATTTTAGAAAAGTTATGCATCATATTTACCATGTTCGACAGAAAAATTCGAGTTAACAGCCTTATCTAATCTTATACTATTTTATTATGACAGAAAAAGTAAGTAAAAAAAACTATAATAAAAATAAATAAAATTTATTGACGGGTAAATATATGGTATAATACCATGATGAAAGATAATGATTATTTTGTGATTTTTATTATAGTCCTCATTTCTATGGATGTATTATTATTGGCATCTTCTTTAGGGTTATTTAAACCAATAATGGCCTTTCATGTTCCATATTTTTCTGATAAAACAACACAACAATCATCACCAAAGATATCGCTATCTGAAATAAATCAAGCAGCCATTTTTAATGGTGCAAATAATACTAATAATAGGGTAGTAATTTTAACTTTCGGAGATGGGTATCAGAGTCAATATATGTATGCTAAACCATTTTTAGATGGCTACGGCTTTAAAGGCAATTTCTTTGTAACGTGCAATAAGGTGGGAGATAAATCTAAGATGTCTTGGCAGGAGATAGAGCAGCTGTACAAGGAAGGACATGTTATAGGTTCGAAAACGATGGACTATGGGACTAAATCTATGCAAAATACAGATTTAAATCATTTGTCTACTAAAGACTTAGAGTATGAAGTAAGTCAATCGAAACAATGCCTTTTAAACCATGGTATTAATACCACATTTTTTGCAGTTCCAAAGAATATCGCAAACGATAATGCAACTGTAATAAATACCGTTGCCAAATATTATAGCCTTGCTATAAATGGTCATTCTGATTTGATGTATCTTCATTGTGATGGATATAAAATGAATCCCAGTCAAACTGATTGTCGAACGTACTTTAATAACGGTACTTTAACATTTGCAAACAGATATTCTGTTGGAGAATGGAGCGAACAACACCTTAAAAATGGAAAGTCATATAATGATTCTCAAATGTTTGAGAGATTTATTACCGAGGTCAATAGCCAAAATAAATTCAATCAAAATGGCACTATAACTGCAATCCCAATAATAGCATATCATGATATTGTCCCATACTCCGATGTTAGTATTACTAGTGAACCATCAGCTACTACCATAATTCTTTTTGACGCAGAAATGAAATATTTACATGATAATGGATTTAGAGTGATAACTTTCTATAATCTTGGATATGATGATAAAAAGAATGTATTTTATATAAGATAATATTTTTTATTATCAATCAAATATATCGAATTTACAAAATATACAATAAAATGTGTACAATAAATAACATAATAATAAATGAAAAAATCTATTAAAGGTAAATGCAGATTAAAAAAATCGGATCTGTAAAGTTAAGCAAAAATCTTTAGGTATCTTCATTATCTAAATATTTATGAATTTTCAATTAAGAATAGAACAGAACTTGAGGATATTGTGTATCTTTAATATCTTTGCTTTGGTAGCGATTGGCCTTTAATTAAGAAACATATCTAAAGCCTTATCTAGATTTGTTTAAAGATGAACATACTTCATTAGAGATCATATTTAAAAATACTAACCTGCAGAAAATCTTTTTTATATAAAATCATGGTTTCTGAATTTTGCATATTTTAAAATATGAACCTCAAATCAAAAAAAGCTTGTTCTAAATATATCATGTCATGATTGGTTGCTATAGAGCCAAAAGATAAAGAAATTATTAGAATTACTAGTTGCATATCAATGAAAAGAAAAATATGTTTGTAGTGACCAAACGTTTTCTTTCTAATATTGTAAAAAAAGATTATGGAAAGTATTCGATTTTAACGGATCAGGATGAACCTAATGTCCACAACAGGTTTTTAAGTTTTTTAAAATGGAGCACTTTATCCCTTTTTTGCATATACGAATAAGAAAAGCATTATCAAAAGAGATGGTGAAATACATCAAGGATGGGATAGCATAGTGTTTTGATGATTATATTTATATATAAAAAAAGACTATAAATTATAATTTATAAATAATTGATCGAATCTTTCTGTAGATTATCATAACAAAGAAATAATATGCTATCTAATATTTGAGTATAAAACGTAGATGTTGATTTAAATCAGAAACCTTCAAAAATGTATATGTTGATTCTGATCTATATTTTAATTATCCCGGATAATCGCCATAAATTTAATTAGTTTGAAAATCATAATTAGTTATATACCAGTGTTATTTTTCTATTGTTGTTATACGATTTATTGTCTATTTCCTATCTAAAAAAATTATAGAATGCTTTTTTTGTGATTTTTGTATATTTCTAATTGTAAATCAAGCACGTGAAAATATGATCTTTTGTAAAAAAAATTAGAAGAACTGATCGGCAATTGATTTCCAATATGTATTAGATAATAATAGCCTATTAATTGTTGTATGAGGGATTAATTTATTGGATAAATATTAAATATATAAAAAAAATAAGATTGTTTAGACTAGGCTAATTGACTTGGTGCTGTATGTGACTGTGGTAGCGGTGTATTTAGATTACTTGAAATAATTGGATTTGCGTTTGAGCTTGTAGTACCACTGCTTTTAGCAGGACATGCATGAGCTAAATGAATAGAATCGTAGCTACTAATTAAAAGTGCACTTAAAAATACTATTGCTAAAAAGCTGATTACGAATAGTGCTTTATCCATTAAAATTAATGGGTATTACACTATATAAAAGGTTTGACTTTACTTTTTGATTTGATTTTGACCACGCCATTTTTGGATATAAAATAGTTTTAAAACCCATAAGGTATGCATTTTATTTATCGAAAAATATATGATTAATTAATTCATTAAACGAATATGAAGTGGAGGTAACAACAGCACCTGATCCGGGATTACAAGGCGGAATAGTATTTTTTGGGCAATATTTAGAATCTTTTCTTAAACCTTATGTTAGCGCCGTTACTTTTGGAATAGATGTTGCGGCAGGTTTAATTATCGGGATCTCTGCACTTATTGGGTTAATTTCATTTTTGAAAATATTAACCAAATCAACAAAAGAACAAATACAAGGTAAGGAAACTATAAGATTACGTCTGGCAAGAGGAATGTTACTTGCACTTGACTTTGAAGTTGGAAGTGATATCTTAAAAACAGTTCTGGTTCCTTCCCTAAATGAATTATCAATTCTTGCAATAGTGGTAGGTATACGAATAGCCTTAAGTTGGTCATTATCTAAAGAAATAGATAAGCATAATATAGACTTGAGGCATGACGAAAATAGGTCACTCTAGGAGTTAGAACTGAATTTAATATAATCGATATTAAATTCTATATTATTACTTTCTGTATGCTGATAGATGGTCTATTAAATGGAGGTATCAACATATTTTGGTATATGCTTATTTTCCTATTACGCAAAATATTATATCTGTAATATCAAAATCTATTGATTTTTTCGTAGTATTAATAATTGGCATTTCTGCCCTTCAGACAATAATTTCAGCAATAGCATCGGTCAATAAAATCCATGGGAAAGAAAAAGCAATATTGCTATAAAGAGTTTTATCAAAATCTTGTTTTTATGAGCGAAATTAAAATCTGCAAATGCCATTTTAAAAATAGGATTATTTGCAAAGTGCAATAGGTACAGGTTATATAATTTCTAGTGCGCTAATAATTTCATCATCTTTGTAGTCGTACTTTCTATCAGAAATGCAATTAATCAAACTCTTAAGATCTAGTATTGACAAATTTATCAAATAGATTTAATGTTATTATTTGATTTTAATGATGTTTTGATTTATCTAAGGTGATTAATAAAACAAATGCAATCAACTATTTCTTTTATTTTCAAATATATTCTGCATTAAATTCAATGATATGATATCCCAATAGATAATCAATATCCTACATTTGTAAGAATTTGGAATCTCAATCTCATCTATCTTTTCTATCTTTTAGAGTCGAATATTTTATTATAAAATTCTTGCATAATTAACCTCGTCAAATATTTCTAAAAATTATGCATTTTATAGTAACTCACAAATTAAAACGAAATATTGCTAAATTTTATTGAGAATTTAAAATTTTGATATTATTTAATTATGGGAAATCAATGTTTTGGTGTATGTACATATTTAATAGTACGATCTTTTAATATTTGCCAATAAATATTTGACTGATATGCTGATATGTATCTCAGTTGTAATCTTTTATTCCATTTTTTTCTTACAACTTTACCACTGTCTATCTTTTTAATTGTTATAATGAGCAATATGTAATACGGATAACTATTTAATTAAATAATAAAATAATGCTTCTATTGATTTGTTGATGTATATAAATTTAGGGGGATCTTTTTTTGGGTCTTCTAAAAGGGACCATTGAATTTATTTGACGTGGTCCTTCTTTTGAAGTTTATCTATAATATATGTTCATTTCTTTTGGAATTTTTAAATTCCATTTTAATATTGTATCTGTATGAACCACGAAACTGATTTTTGTGATCTACTAATTAAAAACTCTATATTAGTTACAGTTTACATACATATTGAATTGTCATATACATGAGTAAATACATATTATTACAAATCAAAGATATCTGCTGTTTCATTGTCTTTTTATTCTCATTATTAGAAATGCTTTAATTATAATACTATTTTTATCAAATTGAATGGGAATACAAGGAAACTTTTTAAACAAAACATTTGCATTATGTTTAATTGTATTGCTGATATATACAATGGCATTTAGTATAGGTAGTATATTAACGATAGATAACAAAGTTCAAGCTCAACAACAACATAAAACTCAAACATCTATGCCTCATAATGCAAAAGGACATGAATCACATCAAGTAGTTACTTTTCAAAAAGATAGTGATGGCATAATATATAAAGGATCCGTCATTTTTAACTCCTCCAAACCTGTAGATATCATCTCTTATAACGCAGTAACCGGACAACAAAATGCAAAAACGCCATTAAAGTTTTGGGAGGTTGGAGATAAAAAATTTATACCTAAAACGCTTTTAAAAAATGTAACCAAGGGAACTGTAAATTTTGAGGCTAGTGGAATATTGACACACAGCGATCAAAGTAATCCATATAATGTTACTTTCACTTTAGATGATGCCTCTGAAAATGGCACAGGGGGGTCTATTACCTTAGGACCATTACTTAAAATTTTCAGATAATTTATTTTTTTTAAATATACTCGTGCAATAAATTATTTGATTTGATCATGGAATTGGAGAAAACCACTGAAATTTATTTGAACATTTGATATTTGAATGAGACGCGTTTCATTGCAGAACCATATGTGACAATTATTTCCTACTTTTTTCCTTGTATTTTATTTTCTTTATACCGGTTTAATCATTTAATATTTTTTTGTTTCATCTATAATATCTAAATGAGCATAATTAAATTTAAGGCTCTGTTAACTTATCGGGTCATCAAATAAGTGTTAACTAGCGGGTCATATACCAATATAAAAAAGCATCTAATATAGAGTAAATCGAAAATCTGTATACTATAAAACACGAATAATACATTCTTCTATATGAAGAGCAATGCAAAATAATAAAGTTGAAGAGGATATTTCAAAAGTTATACAAACTGAAGGATGGACAACAAATAACGATGATAAAAGTAATACAGATTCGATTCATAAAACGGTAGGTCTACCTAATTCTCGGACAGTTGAATTATTAATAGATAGAAAAAATGAAAGAACACTTATCAAAAATACAGTTATTATATCGAAAGATTTTGGAAATAAGATTTTAGGTTCGTTGAAAAGTGATTTTAAATACGAATTTAAAATATTTCTCATGGCTATGGATATTGATGTGCAAACATATCCTGAAGCTAAGGATTCAGATACAATTAATGTAATATATTGCTTATATTTTGATGAGTTCTCTAAAAATAGATTTTATCATACGATGCGTAAAATCGGAGAAATTCCATATTTATTCGACGTTATGGAAAAAAATTTATAGATTCTCATCAACCTTCTCCTCCCGAGGAAACATAGATAATAAATCTGAAGGAGGATTAGAAAGCCATTCATTCATAACTTCATGAAAACTCATCGTGGACAAGTCACGAGGAGGTGTTTTGATTTTCTTTTTTTCTTCTTCCATAATATGACTATATGAAAGAAACCTAGCTTTATACATTTATATTATACTTCAATAATCTGACCTAGTTCAACTTTTATGTTTACTTAGCCTTTAATATTGCAACTCCTTTTTTAGTTTCTAAATCCAATTCCGTTCCTTCTTTCCAACCCAACTCTTCTACCTTCTCTTGAGGCAATATTATTACCCACTTAGAATATTCCTTTTCTCCAACTTTACGATTGAACCTTTTTTGGAGCTTCATATAATTAATAAATATATTAACTGCCTAATTAACATTAGGAACCTAAAACTTATATACTTAGGCACCTAATACACAATAGGCACCTAAATTGAATACAAATCATCGACAGGAGCAAGGACAAATGATAGCAAGCATAAAAAATGCTGTCAAAAGAATTAACGATGTTACTTATATTGTAAATTCTCAGTCAGGTAGTAGTTCATATACTATAAACCTGAATAAAATTGGCTTCATCTGTTCTTGTCCTGACCATCAATATAGAGGTGTTAAATGTAAACATATTCACGCTGTTGAATTTAGTTCTGCCATAAGAGAACAGGTCAAAAGCGATATAATTATAACCCCTATTGATTCGCTTTCATGTCGATATTGTAACTCTGAAAACATAGTCAAGAAAGCTATAAGACATAACAAGAATGGAGACATTCAAAGGTATCTTTGTAAGGAGTGTGGAAAACGATTCTCATTTAATATTGGCTTTGATAAAATGCATGCTACGCCTCAAATGATAACCTCTGCCATACAACTTTACTTTACCGGTGAGTCGTTTAGGAACATAAAACAGTTCTTAAAGTTACAAGGAGTGAACATAAGTCATGTTACCGTATACAAATGGCTTGGGAAATACATAACTCTCATGAATACTTATTTAGAAAAGATTAAACCGGATGTAGGTCAAGCATGGAGAACTGATGAGTTGTATCTAAAAGTGAAAGGTAACACCAAGTATCTCTATGCTCTGATGGATGATGAAACTCGTTTCTGGATTGCTCAACAGGTAGCCGATACCAAGAACACCGCTGACATTACTCCATTGTTTAGTAAAGGTAAGGAAATAGCGGGGACAAGACCGAACACTTTGATTAGTGATGGCGAACCCAATTTCCATACTGCTTTCAATAGAGAACTCTATACCAACAAGTGGCCGAGAAGCAGACATATCAACCATATCCGACTTCAGGGCGACCATAATAACAACAAAATGGAGCGAATGAATGGAGAGATTCGAGACCGAGAGAAGACGATGAGAGGACTCAAGAAAGCCGACACCCCAATCCTAACAGGCTACCAAATTTATCATAATTACATGCGTCCACATGAAGCACTTAACGGTGAAACACCATCTGAAAGATGTGGGATTAAGGTAGAAGGTCAGAATAAGTGGTTAACTTTGATACAGAATGCCAGTAAGAAAGAAGTCTAAAAGAAAAAGAATCTTTTAGGACAGCATTTGGTCAAAGTCTTGTATTGATTCCTTTGTATATTTTGTATTATTGTATGTAGTTGTGGTTGTATCATATCTGATTTCTCTTGTATATTTAAAAGACTTTGATGAAGATTTTTTAATTCATCTAAAATATCTTTATGAAATGGGATATTTTTTATTAATTCTATAATATTATTTCTAACTAATTCATTGTCGGCATTCCCAACTAGAGATCCACCCATAAGTATAAATCCATCTCTCTGATTTAGACTGAAATTTAATGTACTTTTTAATTCATCTAAATTACAATTTCGCTGTAAACAATTTATAATACTTGTAAATTGCAAATTCAATAAATTCACATAATCATCATAATAAAATCCGATGTTGGGATTATTGGTTATCTCTATGTCTTTTTCTTTGAACTTTTTTCCTATTGATTGTCGTAATCCCTCTCTAAATGTTAAAAGATTTCTATTATGTCCTTCTATCTCTTTGATAAAATCATCTATATTTTTTAATAAATCATGATTATCTTTTTTTAAATGTCTTTCAACAAAATCAGTAAAATTTAAACTCTTCGGAAGTTGTATTTCTAATCTCTGAATCCAATCTGGAACAAACAATTTATTATTCATAATAATATTTAGCGATTGAGAAAGATCTATTAAATCGCCTTCTAGAATACTATAATGATTTTTGATTTCTGTTTTTCTTTCTTTAGGGTAATCGCTAAAAAACGTTTCAGTCCTATTCCGATCACACCTGCGATTATAATCATAATTATAGTATCCCATAAAGAATTACCCGTTATAGTCGGTGTAGGTAAATCTGTCAAATAATTTTATATTAGTGGAGTTATATTTATAGTAATAGATACACTTCAAGCTTTTTATATAATCTTGAAAGTTGCTTATAGCTTTTGTGGTATCATTAATGCCTTTATATATATTATTACCCTATATCCTATATGGATCTTGTAGAGAAAATTATGAACTGGTTAAAACGTCCTAAAAAAAGACAATTAGAAAAGTCCAGAGATAGTTTGAAAGATATTCCTCCTTAATTATTTTATTTCTTGTCTTATGACCCGACTGTTAACAGTCCGTAAAGGACCCGATTAGTTAACAGAGCCAAATTTAATAATATTTATAAGATGAATTAATTTAAAGGATAAAGGGTATTAAAGCGCTTTACTTGTAGAATTTGATGATTCAAACTAATCGTTATTTATTTGCTGCTTTGTTATCTAACTTAATATATTTGCTAGGAAATCGAATAATCCATTAGTGGCGGATTGGCCTTATTAAAGCATGTCACTAATAAGATGTGGTAAAATCCTTGTTTCATATTCATTAGATTTTCTTAATAAATGGGATGATATGGTGCTAGCAAAAATGAATGAGAATAAGAAAGGAAGAAAATTCACTCATCCTGATTCGTTTATTATTGTTATTGGTTTCGTACGAATATAATTTTAATACTGTATAAACAACCGAAGGAGAAAAGCTACAGGAAGACATTTGCCGTCATCCAAGTTATGGTCATATTTGCAAAAGGGTAAACAAAATAAATAATATCGGTAGTAGCAGTGAATGCATTATAGATGATAGGGATGATCTAATCCTTGCAATAGATATTACCGGTATTAAGATTACAAACAGTGGTCAATGGGCGACGGATAGGTGGGATACACAGAGCAAATACACGAAGAAAAAAGGTCATTAAAAATACATGTAGCTATTAATATAAAGGCCAAAGAAATACTTGTTTCCTTAAAAGTTACTGATGAGAGGATTCATTATGGCAGAAAAAACGAAGTCATTAGTTAAACGCGTTATGAAAAAACAAAAACAATAATTATAAAATCAAAACAGTTCTAGCAGATGGTGGGCATATGATAGTAATAAGAATTTCAAATATTTGAATGAGAAATGGATTCAATCTTCACTGCAAAAACAATAAGTAAGAAATAGACGTTACAAGTCAAATAAAAAAGATCTCCTCAAATGGAAAAAGAAAAGAAGATATGGACATATATGGATGATGATTGAAACGGTGTTTTCATCTATAAAGCGAATGTTTGGCGAATATGTATATGTATCTATAACCCAATTACAAAACCTGATAAAAGAGATGATGATAAAAGTGTAATTTTACAACTTGTTTAGAAGATTGGTCATATTGACGTGGATTTGATGTAAGAACAACTAGTTATGCAACAGAGCATTTATTTACAGAAAAATTTGATATATCTATATCTATTAGCTAAAATTTGTCTATTATTAACATACAAAAAAGTCAGAATTAATCAATCTCAGTTTATAGAATAGTTTATAATTATTTGAGTTATCATCTACTTTTGAAATTTTAATCCTTGATTATGATCTTATTTTGGAAATAATAATAACATATTATTAACATCTGAATGAACAATATTGTTATGAGCGACTTTGAGAAATATAGTGATGCGTCAAAAGAATGGTCTCAATGTGATCATGCTTTAAATTATTTGACTCTTGCCGATCAAATTCCATACAAAAAAGACGGAGAACAGGTTTTAATTGATTTTATCCCCCACTCTGCAAAAAGAATACTTGATCTTGGGACTGGTGATGGTAGATTAATTAAGCTATTAAAAACTAAACTTTTAAAATTGGATGAAGCAATAGGATTAGATATTTCTCCTACAATGATTAATGTGGCCAAAGATTCTTTTAAAGAAAATCCTTTAATTAAAATTAAAGAGCATGACCTGTCATATCCACTTCCAAAGAATTTAGGGCGTTTTGATGTAATTGTCTCCGGATTTGCGATACATCATTTGCCTCATGAAAGAAAATTGACCTTGTTTAAAGAAGTATTTGAGATGATTAATCCAGGAGGAATGTTTTGTAACTACGATCACGTTGCCTCTTCAACAATTGAATTACATAAACAATTCTTAGCAAGGACGGTGTATAAAAAAGAAGATCAATCCAATAAACTTTTGGATACCGAAATCCAATTAAAGTGGTTAAGAGATATCGGGTTTACAGATGTCGATTGTTATTGGAAATGGCTCGAGTTTGCTTTGATGATTGGTATAAAACCGGTTGTTGAATAATGGGTTAGTATGAGGGCTATGTTTAGGCTAATATTCGAATTACAATTTGATATATAATTTTTTTAGGTTCCAAGAAATTTATTGAACTTGCTTGCAAATTTTGCAACTGGTTTATTTTTATACATTTGATAGGCCCTGTTCACTTAAGACATAATTCCTTATTATGATAATCTACAAATAAATCAAACCAATTAATCACATGTTTTAATTTACATTTCTTTTTTCTACCAGAAAAGTAATCGTCAAAGCTTTCATTAGTTATGTCTTTGATATTGCATAGTTCTTTCAATAATGATACTTTTCTCAAATGGAGAGTGGATATGATGTTTTATCTTCAAGAATTTACATACTTACGAATGGGTACCAACTACCTCCATCTGTGGAAACTGGATGGTCTCCCCATATTCTTCTACAACATCCGAAATAAATCGTTCAATAGCAACAAACATATTTTTCGTTCTTTTGATACATTCGTCCAGAGGATTTCTTTATTCTCAGGTTCAATAATATAGCAACCAATCATACCCAAATGTACTCTGGTCCAACTTTTATTACAGCAGTCTCATCTTTTTGTATACAAGAATACTCGGAGATTTTCTTTTTCTTATTGATAAGGATATTTTTTGAGGATCATATTTTTGAATCATAAAAATATAAACCATAACCAATATTCTCTGAAAAAGGTGTTCTTCTGTTTCTGAAAATCACAAATGAAATAGAGTACATTCAATCTATAGGCTTTCATTAAGTGAACAGAGCCATTTGATAGCGCACAATATATATTATATGTGGGGATATATTATTAATTAATATGATAATGATTATATTGATTCCTTGATATGTTGTCTATGTTTAATTCAAAAACATGATTCTGTATGCATATCACTATTGACTATAACCATTTTCAATCAAAATGTATCAATTGTTCTCATATTTAAATTAATAATGATCTTTTTATTTGGATTCCTACAAAATTGTAAAGTTCTTTTATTAAATGCTAACTTTCTCCAGTTAGTAAAATTTCTACTTTTTTTTGTCGTTTTCAATTCAAACTTGATATAGATCATTTATTATGTTGATTTTAATGTTAATGCTATGCAATCCTAGTGGTAGTAGTTGTATGTAGTTATTTTTGAATAGTCTAGTAATCATCTTCTTTTAGGAAAAAGTTTATTTCTACAACAGCCTATATTATTACTTTGTATTCTGGTATGGAAAAGGAAAAAAATAATAATAATGTATTAACAGAACCAATTGTTAAATTCTTTAAAGGTAAAAATTTTGGCTTTTTAGGAACTGTAAACAAAGATGGTTCACCCCAAGTTACACCTACATGGATAGATCTAATAGAAAATGAAAATGATCATGATGGATTAATATTAGTAAATACTGCTATAGAACGCGTAAAGCAAAAGAATGTATCAAGGGATCCACGAGTTTCAATTTCGATTGTTGATGAATCTAATCCCTATAGCATGGTAACTATTAAGGGTAGAGTAGTTGAGCAGACAACTGAAGGTGCTGATGCACACATTGATAATCTTGCAAAGAGATATCTTGATGCTGAAAGATATCCTGCTCATTCGCCTACTGTAAACAGGATTATTCTGAAAATAAAACCAGAAAAGATTTTCTACTTGCCACCACGGTATACAGAATATTTGCAAAAAAAGTAAAAGTGGGAAAAAAGGGAATAATAGTATATACAACTATTATTGCTACAAAAACCACAAAGGAGTTTATGGCAAAGTCAGATAAATCAAATACAATTAAGGGTTTAATATGGACTTGTATTATCATTTTAAAGTACCCCGATTTTCTTTACGAAAGTTAAAAATTACATATTAACTTCGAGAGTACTCTAAGTACTTGCAAATGGATTTGTGATTTGTTATTGATTTGTTATATGATTTTATAACTATAGATAACTTATGTCTTATTTAACTTAAATACGCAGTTTATATATAATAGTGATATCAGATTGTATTTCTAATTGATATATGAAATAATAACTTGAATCCCGGTAATGGGTGTATCCATTCTCTTATATTGTTATCATGATGATGATTTGTTATCTTTCTTATCTGCGGTACTGTGTATCCTCCATTTCTGAGCAAGATTATCTTGGCTCTATATCATGATTGAGTATCTTCAAGTATTAGTTGCTAAATATTCTTCTCATCATTGGTAAGCATTATGATGAGGAATGTATCTCTTACTGTATTACTAAAGAGCGTCAAGCTAAAGGAATTACGATATCTAGACAAGCACTATTAGTTTACATAAAAACATAACATATCTTTTATATGCCTGTTAAACTTCACATCTTTTAATTCTTTATAAATGTATAAATACTCGGATGACTACTTATATAATAACAATATTATGAATAAATATTTTATAACATTTTTATCATTTCTTAGTATTGTAACTATTATCTTAAACTTTGGATTAAATGAAGCTTTTTCACAAACCTATATCAAGATAGATGTCAATATTATTCCGCTACTTATTCCACCTTATAAGATGGATAAAGGATCGGTAAACAATAGTAGTAGCATTGCACAACAATCTTTTGATATAGTTTTTGTTCCTCACAACCATTAGAGAGATTAGAACTGCGATATTAACATAGAAGATAGTTTCTAACTATAATATAGAACTATCTCCGAAAATCGATTTATAAACAAACTTATTAAAAAAAGCTATACATAAATGAATACAAAGTCTTCATATTATAACATATTCCTAATAATGATTGCAATTTTGATGTTTACTACTGGAGGTTTTCAAAATAGCAACGCGTCCAAAGTAGATACAAACAAAGACATATCTCAAGATTTTGTATTCTCTTTACCATTTAATTCACATATCGCTGATTCGTCTAACAATATAAAAACGTATATAAACGATATAATACCCTTCCCATAAATACAAAAGAATATTCACATAGTTATTAAAAGACATTTAAGTTTAATATATTGAAAAAGATGATGGATAGTATTTATTATATCTTTATCCCCATATTAAATTAAAATAAAATATTCAAGGCATGCAAGCATTAGCACAAAGTAATTTTATACTGACAATATAAGAAATGTATTGGCAAAAAACATACTAAAAGTATAAGAAAGAACATAAAAAGATAAAATAGTGTTGGGACAATGGATACGGTTAGAATTAGTTACAAATTATAGAATTCTGCAAACAAGAACGAATTTATATTTTAACAAAAATCAACAACCTAGAATTTTGTGATTGAAAAAAATATACATATTTCTGCGTTGTTGCATGATTATATTATCGTTTTTTGTTAATGTTTTATTGATGGAATTATGGCGGGAACAGTGAAAATTGGATTATCATGCCACTAAATGGAGTATATCTTTAACTGTTTTTTCGAATCATGCAACAAAGCGGGTGTATCCTTATCTTACACAGCTGTTAACTCGAGGAAAAATCTAATTCTTGAATACACCTAATCCCTTATTACTTCTAGAATTAGTTCACATTTGCAAATTATCGGTTAGATTTCACTTGTACTTTTTAGGTTAGTCATTTAGAAACGCTGCAAAAGCATTATCTTTGATGATTATTTTCCATACAAAAGAAAGAAATGTAAAATAAAGCGTGTAAATAATGGTTTGATTTAGTCATCGACCACCATACTAAAGAAATGGTTTCTTAAGTGAACAATGCCTTTGTAAAGGCCTTTATTTTCATATGTTATTATTTTCTAATGTATAACAAGAAATTAATCCCCATAAAAGAACAATGCTTCTTTTTAAGAATTCATATATTACATCAACCTTTTTTTAAAATTGACAGTATTGTTGATCATAGATTACTTCGCCAAGAAATGTTGAGTCTGATGGTTGTACAATGACTATTTTTGTTAATCCGATTATACTAGACAAAATATGCAAATATCGGAAATCATTGTAAAAAGTCATTCAAATATTTCAAATGCAAATTATTTAGATAATATGAGTTGATCTATGCTATGCTTGAATGCATCTTTTATGTTATGTATTGTTTATTCATATTAGAGAGAATAAATTTCTTTTTCCTAATGGATTCGCAGGTATCTGATTTTACTTTTTATAACATTTTTAAACACAATTAGAAAATTTTTTCTAAATCATACCTGTAAAACCTTCAGATAAACGAATTTAATAAGTTACAATTGATTTTCGTATTTATAAAAAAGTTATTTATTCTATTAATTGTACAAATTAATAGAGTTAAAAGAATAATGAATGATGCTTATTATAATCAAAAAGGTAAAAAGGAATCTACTACCGATTCTGAATTTATACAGATAAGATATACAGATCTGTTGGGAAAATTCCTTGCAAAATACATCCAAACGGATAAGGAACATATTCATGATGTTTTTCGAACAGGTGTTGCTTTGGATGGTTCTTCGGTAAAAGGTTTTGCAACTATAGATGAATCCGATATGATGCTTATTCCAGACCGACAGACATTAAGAAGAATCCCTCTGTCAGAATTTGAAATAAATGCAGTAATAGCTGATGTTTATAATGGTTTTAATAAAGGAAGATCTTTAAAAGACCCGCGTTATGTTTCACAGGCATTAGAAGATTATCTTGCAATAAATCAAATTTCTTGTCAGATTGGAGCAGAAGTTGAATGTTTTATTTTTGATCAAATAGTCTTTGATATTAATAATGATAATATTGCTACCGTTTCTGATGCAAAATCCTATAACAATCATCAATTAGCTAGGGATGTGACAATACTTTCTACAGAACAACATGGGGTAGGAAAATATCCAATACGTCCGAAGACCGGTTATGATGTGCCAACATTTCAGGATTCATTGATAGAATTTAGATTTAGGGTTGCCAATATATTAAAAAAATATTTTGAGATTGACGTGACAAATTTGAACCACGAAGTAGCTAGTAGTGGCCAGATAGAAATAAATTTCATGCATAATTATTTAACAAGATCTGCCGATAATGTCCAGATTTATAAAGATGTAGTTAGGAATGTTGCAAAAACATATGATAAAGTTGCAAACTTTATGCCTAAACCGATATTTGATGAAAATGACCCTCAAAAAGGTGATAATGGTTCTGGAATGCATGTAAGCATAAGTCTATGGACAAAATCCTCATCCAAGAACGTTAATTTATTTTATGATGATAATGATGATTATGCTGAAATAAGTCAAACTGGGCGTTACTTTATAGGGGGAATACTTGATCATGCCAAATCACTAGCTGCAATTGTGAATCCTACCGTAAATTCGTATAGGCGAATAATTCCTGGATTTGAGGCTCCAGTTTATATAGCTTGGGCAAAAGGAAATAGATCTGCGGTAATACGCGTTCCAGTAAATGAAAAAGGAAATGCCAAGTCAAAAAGAATCGAATTCAGAGCACCAGATCCTTCTGCAAATCCATATCTTGCATTTTCTGCGATTGTAGCAGCAGGGATGGATGGAGTAAACAAAAAGACCGAGCCTGGAAACCCAATCCATGAAGATATTTATAATATGACCGATTCTACAAGAAAAAGTTTAGGGATAGATGTCCTTCCAGGTAGTTTGGAAGAATCATTATTGGCATTAAAGAGTGATTCAAGTTATCTTAATCTCTGTTTTCACAATAATTTGATAGACACCTATGTAGAACTAAAAAACAATGAAATTGCGGAGGTTGGCAGAGATAAATCGCGAATAAATCAATTTATGCTTTATTATGATGTTTAGAAATCTCCATCCGAACTTTTTTCAAGGATTTAGACATCAAAATCATAAATAGTCATTCTGAACTATTATAATCATATACTATTTTGAGGCATAAATGTATCAAGCGTTAATCATGTAAACTATTATCCCTAATTGATGAATCTGTTTTAATCACAATTCGATTAAAAAAAGCGGATCTAATATGAATTGAAATTTAAATACAAATACTATTTATAAACACCTTTTTGGCTAGTTTTTATAAATTAGATCAAAAACATAAGAGAAAAAATAAGAAACGATATGTTCAACCAAATCAAGTCAATAGCTGTCTTATATAATTAGAATAAACAGCTTTATAACCATCATAATTTAGTTGAAATGTTCTTTCATTGCTCTCCTATGATCGATTATCTATAAAGCCACTGCTTTTTAAATCATTCACCGATCTTACAGTGCAGTGTTCGATGATATTTATGATAATCAAAAAGCAAAAAGATATGGCAAATATGAGAAACAACGTTTATCATCCATCAAAAGAAAAAGGGTTAGAGAAAGGAAAGTAGGTGCTGTAGGAAAACGATTTAAGCTGAATGTTAAAGATAGATTCCTAATGCTTTTGGTGTAGTATCACCTATATATCACATACACTTTGACTGTTTTTAATTAATTTGGATCAGAAGAGCAACATGTTTAGAGATATGCTTTGTAGCATGATTCTTAATTCCTAAATACATTTAGCTAACTTTATCATACAATCCATGTGAACTGGTCCATCTACAACCGATCTCTAGTTAGACGAGATGATGAAATACATCTAGGCTTTGATGTTATTGAGAACTGGAATACAGAGCTAAAAGAGATGAATAAAGATAAAATCGGAAAGCGTTTCATCATCCTAACACTTTCTTCTTCTGTTTTGATACGCCAATGTATATTTTCATCTACCATACAGGCTAACCGAGGGCATTACACAAGGTCACGCTAAAGGAAAATTACCATCCTTCCCTACTATAGTACAATAAACATAGAAGAATAAACAGGATGGATATAAAAATAAAAGATACAAATAGTAAGGAAATCGAAAATGATTACATTGTCATTGCAATAGATAGTACTTGTATCAAAGTACCAAACAGAGGCCAATGGCTACGAGAAATTGCATATAAGCAAAAATAACAAGAAAGGATATTTGAAAATATATGTTGCTGTAAATATAAAGACCAAGAAAATTCTTTCAATGATGAAGGTTACTGATGAGCATATTCATGATAGTAAGGCGTTATCCGGGTTGGTTAATGATGCTATGAAATCAGATGGTATTACAACAGCCGTAGCAATAGGTAAACTATTTGCTGATGGATCCTATGATAACAATGAGATTTTTAGATACCTTGGAAACAATGGAATCCTTCCATGCATAAAATTAAGAAAGAATTCTAGAAAAAGATGGAAAGAAGGTAACATCCTTAGAAACTTTTCAGTCTTGGCACAAAGAAATGCGTTACAAAAATGGAAAGACAGCATGGTAAGCTAGGGGAAACGATGGATTGTTGAAACTGTATTTTCTTGTATAAAGAGACGATTTGGAGAATATATTTATTCGGCTAAATTAAAGAATATGATACAGGAATAATGTTGAAAGCATCTTGTATAATAAAATGATGTCAATTTAGACAAAACAGATAGTAAAATGAGATTTTAAGAATCATGCAACATCTTCGTAAAGATATACAAAAGATTGAATATTGAATATGATTAGAAAACGCATATCAATTCCGCAAAGATATACAACATAGCAAAAAGACTGTGAACGCCACAAGAAGTTGAAAAATATTTTCCATGCTTTCTGTCCTTCATAGATTCTACAAAACTGCATATTCCAAGGCCTGTTGATAATACCAAAAGAAAGATGTACTATTCAGGCAAAAAGAAAAGACATACTGTAAAGAACCAGCTTATGGTTAACAGTTATGTAAATACATGGATGCTTCATCTTGTAAACTAATACGACTCGTTTTGCCTCCATGTTTTTTGTTATAGGTGTATGTCCAGCCAGATACGGCTTTACCGATATCTTGTTCATTTAAAAATGTAGGATTGTTTATAGCTGCTTGTGGCTGCATCCAATATAACCATCTGACTTCAATCAGGTTTAGTTCCGGTGATCTGGTTGTTGGAAGAAATACTAACTATATTCTTGGATAATGCCTAACTAGAGATTCTGTTACCTTGTTGGACTTGTGTATTGATACATATCCAGTATCAAAAATATCTGTTTGATATTGCTGTCATCATATTTTTGGTCCACTATTCTATCCATAAAATCTAAAAAATGTTTTCCTGCTGTTTTCTTTTTGTATGAATAAGCCAACATCTGGTTATTAATGTAATCGTAAACACAAAATACATTCAAAATTCCTCTTATCTTTTGAGCCTTGGATATTTTGGATTGTATGTAGGACCATGATATTCCACCTTATGTTTTTGCCACTATTGGTCCCTTTTCATCTTCATAAACTAGGATTGAGTTAATAGTAAGCAGGCAGATTATATCTTAATTCTTCAATTCTCTTTTTTTCAAATGATATTAAGGATCCAGGCTGGTTCCCAAGGTTATTTTAGAATTTCCATTTGAAACCATGTTTTAAAATGATATTTCTAATTTGAGTGTGGCTTAATTCCAACCATGTTTATCTCCTTTGTAATGAGTCATCTAGCCAACACACGTAATGACCATGTTAAGAAGGGTAGTTCACCACCATAATACATTCTTGGATTTCTGGTCACTATTTCAACAATTTTTTTTCTATATCATTGTCGGTATTTGATTGGCTTGTTGAGATCATGTAT
>JAICXY010000158.1 GCA_025934495.1 Candidatus Nitrosocosmicus sp. | reverse complement strand
CGTCTTATTTCTGGTACAGTATATCCATCATTTTTGAGCAGGATAATCTTGGCTCTATATCCTGCTTCGGTATCCTCATCAAGCATTAGATGCAAATGGTTCCTTTAATATGTGGTAAGCATTCTGAGGAAGGTGTCCCTCATAATGATAATTCACATAGAAGTGAGCTAAATGTATTGTGTTGCTAAAACAAGGAGTATTAGTTTACAAGAAGTATTCATGTGTTTACATAGCTGTTAACTTAAGAAAAACCTATAGCTATAAAAATACTATAATAAATATTAGAATATCAAAGGCAAAGGACTACGCCAAAAGATATTGCTCTCTTTGTATCTCTCCTATTTTCTCGGTCTTTCTTATAGAAAGACTGCTAAAGCATTACAAAGGTTTGTAAAAAGGAGTCATGTCAGCATATGGAAATGGATACAAAAATACAGGCCAAAGAAAATATCTTTGACAAAAACCAAGGTTTCTGAATTTATAATTGATGAAACTCTAATTAAAGTTGGCTCTGAATTTATATGGCTATGGGTATATTGAACCAACGCACAGTCAGATCCTTCATATTGATATCCTTTGAAAGAACTATGCTTATTGTAGCTGAGCGCTTTATTGCATATTTGATAGATAAATATGGCAAGCATCCTATTTCAACGGACGGTGGCACATGGTATTATCCACCGCAGCAAGCATGTCAGTTTTTAAAACTGGATCCATATACATTCCTTTTATGAGACGTCTTATCGAAAGGACAATTCAATCCAATACATCAATGATAGAACCAAAGAATGCTTTGACGATTACTTTCCATGCAAAAGAAAGAAATGTAAATTAAAACATCTAAGAAAGTGGTGGTTGTATCTATTCGTTGATCAACACAATGAGAAAGAATATCTTAAGTTAACAGAGCTCATGAATACAAATATCTAATTTTAATAGGTGTTTCAAAGAATACAGTTAATTGGATTTTTTTATGTCTTTATTCAAACTTACAGATTAAAAGCTTTATCAAGACCACATTATGTCATGATTCTATTATCTATACTTCTCCTGTTTACCAAACTGTGCCGTTGCTACCTTCTTATAAATTTCTATTCCTGCTTTTAATATCATGGTTTAATTCCAGCATATCTATAATTAGGTTTATGAAATAGACGAATTTAATTAAAAAACTAATAGATTCAATTTTTGATTGAATTATCTTTTAACCAAGTCGATTATATATTATTTACAAATATAATATTCTTAAGATATGTGTGTATATTCTATTATATTTATATGACCCCTGAAATTGAAGATGGAATAAGCAAGGGTAGGATTATAGCGCTTACTGATGGAATTTTTGCTATTGTTATGACCATATTAGTATTAGAGATAGTAGTACCACATCTATCTCATTCGGAAGCATCTACACTCCTTTTAAAATATTTGATAGGATTATGGCCCTTATTTTTAAGCTATATAACAAGTTTCATTATATTAGGTTTTTTTTGGATAGGTCACGATGAGCAGTTTCACTATATAAAAAGAGTAAACAAAACACTTTTGTGGATATCAATATTCTATCTAATGTTTATAGCATTGATACCCTTTTCTACATCACTGCTTGGAGAATACATAGACCAGCAGATTTCAGTTCTCATCTATGGAATTAATCTAATCATAGCCTTATCTTTAAATTATTTGCATTGGCGATATGCTACTATAAATCATCGTTTAGTTGATAGTGATTTGGACCCTGTCTTTATAACAGTGGTGGCAAAGATGCATTTGATTGGAATTATTTTGTTTATGATCGCAATTGTAGTATCATTTGCAAATATTAATGCAAGCCTCGTATTGTTTTTATTTGTTCCTCTGTATAATTTTGTCCTGATTAAAAAACATAAAAGGTGGTTTTGGTTCACCAACAAAAGATAGAATTAAAATATTAATGATTATCTTCAAATAAAAAATTTCAATTTAAGTTTTCAATCGTCTGGTCCAATTTATGAGATTTTGAATCAATTGTCTCAGGAACTTTTGAGTATTTTCATCAATTAACTTGCCTTGTGCATCAAATTTATCTTGAGCAAATGTAACTATGACCTCGGGTCCATTTATCGGAAACATGTTTAGAAATACAAACATCTGACGGAGATGATACTGAGCTCTTGCCCCACCTAACATGCCAATAGATGCACTCATGATGGCTACCGGTTTTCCATCAAATGGATTATCACCGTAAGGTCTTGAAGCCCAATCAATTGCATTTTTTAATACTCCCGGGACGGAATAATTATATTCAGGAGTTGCAATTAAAATGGCATCTGCTTCCCTTATTTTAGATTTAAAGTCCTTTACTTTATTTGGCATATCGTTCTCGATATCTTGATTGAACGCAGGAATCCCATCAATGTCAAAAATTTCTAGATTTACATCCTTAGGGATAAAATTTTCTGCAGCACGCAATAGAGCCTTATTGTATGAACCTGTTCTTAGGCTTCCCGCAAAACCAAGAACTTTTAATTTACTTTCCATATTTTCAAAGACGATAACTTATCTTTTAGGCTTTTTGTACACCAAAACATGATTAACCCCTAAACTTTTGGTTTGACCCTACTTTTGACGATCATATATTCATGGTATACAGGAAGTAAAGTAAATCCCAATTGTAGGAAATGAGGATATGCCGATATTAGTGGCCAGGTATGCAACAAAGTTATCCTCTACAACGGCAAATGTATTGGTCCTTTCAAATGATATCTCAATAAGAAGGATTTGTCTTTGCTTTGATTTGATAGCGACCTATAATCAGACATATTGAGAACCAACTTTAATGAGGGCCTATCAATGACAAACTATTGTATTTTTCTTTTATTTGTAAAAATTTTTTTGGGATTGTATTTTTGTATCAATTTCCAGATAAAAATAAGGCTTCTGAGCGCAATCTACTTGATGTTTATACAGCGCTTTTATAGAAGACACCTAAGAAGTAAAGGTATAAAGAATATGCAATATCTTTTAGTTCAGCCTTTTGTTTTTGAGTTCCAATATATATAGTTAAACATTTTTAGCTATGACATTATAGTTTTAATAGGAATAATAATAACAATATCGTTTAAATTAAATCTAGTTGTTAATATTACACCATATGGGATATGAATAGCAAATTGAAAAGTTGGAGCGGCTTTTTTGAACTACAACTATTCATAAAACTAATTTTCAATAAATCATATTGAATTTACCAACGGTATTCCAACAACTTATTTAGACAACTGAAGATTCAACAGAACCAATATTTACATTTTAATCTGCTGATTACAATCAAGATGTTTAATCTTTTTAAAAATTTTTCTAATGGTGCTAATTATGCAAGAGATCTAATAATTTTAAAAAGGTTATCTTTTATATCGACTTTAGAATTGGGTTTATTCGTCGATAAATAATATATCATATAATTACAATTATTTTTTTATCTATTTGTTTTTTATTCCCTGTGCAACAAGTATGGAATAACAGCCAAGACCACACTTTTCACATATTGGTTTTAATGCTTTGGTATCTGAGCTTCCTATGCAACAAGGTTGCTTTACTTTTCCCTTGTGGTCCAGTGATAGTATTGCCCAAGTTGGACAGTTTATGGGAGATGTTTTTACTCCGCCCCAGCTTCCCTTCATCAATCCAAGCTGTTCTTCAGTGTTCATGACAAAATTAGGAAATCTTTTTTTTAGTTCTATTATACTATCAACGATTTTGTTTCTAGAATCCCCATAAGGAATCCACAAGGGGTCATTATCTGCAAAAGGTGTATGAAATTGAAATCCTATTTTATTTATTACTCCATTCCATTCATTGACTAGGTCCTCAATGGTGGTATAATTAAGAGAGTTTATGGTCATGCTAATCCAGATGTCTTTCCAAGCAGGTTTACCGTTTCTCTTGGGTCCTTTGATATATTCTATTATATTTTTTTTAGTTTTTAAGTAGGCTCCTTGCCCTCTTATGCTATCATGAACCTTTTCTGTTCCATCAAGAGATATCCAATAAAAATACAGGTTTTCAAATCGAGTTAAAGGATACGTTCCATTTGTTACAACACAAACTCTTCTTGGCATCTCATCGCAAAATACTTTGATAATGTCTTGACGTAGCATTGGCTCGCCCCCTACAAGAGTAACAACATGTATGTGATGTTTTTTAAATGTCTGCTTGATAATGTTACTCCAATCTTTTGCAGTCAGATCATCGTTCTCGTTTCTCCGAGTTTTCCACCAATAGCAGTGTGAGCAGTGCAAATTACATACATTGATTATATCAACAGAACCATAGATGAACGGTTTTTTATTAAATAGTTTAATTGAAGTATATTTTGTAAGCATTCTAAACAAGACAGGAAAATCTCTTAAAATATCGGTTATACCCATACCATATATTAGATCAACCAAAAATCAATCACTTTTTGTGTATATAACGATCATGTATTTATGAATTTCATTTGAATGATGGTTTAAATTTAAATATACATCTTTCTTTCTTGTCCGATATTTACTATATGTCAAACAAGAAGAAATAGAATAAAACCTAAGGATATAGCATATTCTTTACATCTATATTTTATAGGGCTTGCTTCTTTAAAAAATACTGCAAATAGTATCAAAGGTTGTTCAAACAATAACTTATGGTGTAATAAGAGTAGGTCGGATTCAAAAATTACAAACCTGAAGATTATTTTTTGGAAAACAGAGTAATAAATTTGTTATAGATAAAACTCATCAAAGTTGGCTCGAATATATCAGGCTTTATCATTCGATTATTGAACCTAGGTATAAAAGAATCCTTCTTGGATTTGACATTTCACAAGAAGAAATTTTTTTAGTGTAGAAAAGTTCATCCCAACAGGTTATCAAATTTATGAACATTTCATTTTCAACATAAGATGGTTGTATAAGATATCCGCTATAAGCATAAGTTTCTAAAATAAAGATATCATAGTCATTCTACGTTTGAGAAAAGTACCATCATAGAGAGAACAGTGCAATACATAAAAGATGGGATGGAATGCTTTGATGACTATTTCCACTGTAGAAAAAAAGGAATGACTGTAAACTACAATATACAATACAATGGCTCCATATATTCATTATCTGTTGTACTTCCAGACATGGTTGACAGAATGATGTACCAACATGGCTGACACCTTTTTGCCTTGTTTTAGTGTATTAGTATCGGTTGTTTTAAAGATTTCATGAACTTCTCTGATGGTGTCATTCCGTTTATTCCACCGTGTTCTCTTTCATAGTTATATGAATTGACGTATGATTCGTATTTCTCTATCCCATCTTTCATGTCGATTAATTCTTCTACCTGTAGAAATTCAGCTATGACTATTTTGTTGTACGCTTCTACTTTACCCTGTTCTTGTGGATAACCTTTAGGTATCTGCTTGTTCTTTATTCCATTGATGATAAGATAATTTTTGAATTTATTTGATGTAAATTCTTTACCACCATCATGAATCACTTTCATAGGTTTACCATAGAGTTCAACCCATTCTTTAAGAACCGCTATCGCTTCTTCACTAGTTCTTCTGTTACACCATTTGCTCACTACTTTTCTTGAGCAATCATCAATAACATGAATAAAATAGTGTTTGTTTCGCGAGCCTTTTAGATAAAAAGGTCCTTTGGTGTCCATTTGGACCAATTCGTTTGGATGTTTCATTTCAAAACGTCTGTATTTTCTTATTATTTTAACAGACAGTATATTTAGATTGTGCCTCTTTAGAAGATTGTAAATGGTTTTTGTACCCAAGCTAATTTCATACTTTCTCTTTAACCTGAACCTAATTCTCATTGGATCAAACCTATTATTTAGTCTCAATTCAAGAATAATCTTTTCTAGTTCTTTGTGGTTTGTTGAATAACTACTTTCTTTTTTTGTAACAAGCTATATAGATCTAGATAATATATTGAACATTGGTCGATGATTCTATCGAGAAAAAGAAGAATAAGAAAAAGAAGAGAAAGATAAACTGGAGTGAATACAATG
>JAICXY010000162.1 GCA_025934495.1 Candidatus Nitrosocosmicus sp. | reverse complement strand
ATGCATTTATTCCAGTATGTCAACATTGGTCTTCACCATGTTAATATCAAACATATCCTTGATTAGCAGGAAAGCCATAAATCAAACTTATAGGAAAGCCTTATAATTAATATCCCTATAATCAAAAAGTTCTAGATTGGAGTGTGTTTGTAATAACTTTTTTTATTTCTTATCGCAATTTCATTATTAAAATAAAAGATATTGGCACATTCCTCTTAATAATAACCATATCTTTTATTTTTCACCAAACGGTTTTTTACAACCAATTAATCAGAGCATAACAAACGGAGACTTGACAGAGCCTGATTTCATTATTTATATAAATTAGAACTAATATTATTTATTAATAACCAGGTTGTAGAAATCTTAATATCAAATGCAAAAACGAATTTTATTTTATATTTTTTTATTTTCTATAACCATAACCATGGCCATAATAGTATGTCCATATAGGATTAATCATGATAGTTTAGTTTTTGCGATCTCCCCCATTTTTTCTCATCAAGTAATTACAGATGCACCACATGATTGGGATATTTCACCTGCAGATAGTGTTTCAAATTGTACGTATTTACAAAAGAATAAAAATATTATTACTTATCCCGATTTAGAATCAATTAGCTATTTTAGCGATGGTAAGACTTTGAATGCTACTTTGTGGTTATCAGGTTTATTTGAAGAGAAACCATCAATGGGCGAGATTCCTAGCTATTCGATGTTTATTAATATTAACTCTTTTTATGGAACACGTATTCCTGACTATGAAGTATCCATAAAATGGGATCCGCTCTCTTCCACATGGAATAAAGTAGTAACTGAATGGTCAGCAAATGATACTCGAGTGATATATGAAAAAGATAATGTTACTGGATTCTTTGATAATGATCCTTTAGAATCAGGAAAAGCTAAAGGTCATGTTAATTTATCTTTAGATTTGGCTTCTATCAATTATCCCGATTCATATTTAGGTTATTTTAGTATTGCTAATTCTTTTTCATATAAAAATAATCATTGTTTTGTACACGATGATAGTGATAATGCATTATATGTACCGATACCTCAATTTACAATATCCACTTCACCTAATTCTATAGATTTGAGACCTGGAGAAGAAGGCAAGGATGTTGAATTGCGAGTAAATTCTACTATACATTCAACACCAAAACTATCTTTTTTTACAAATCAAACACGTGGTATAGAAGTAGATTTAATACCAAAGGAAGAGCGTTTGACTCCTGCGGCTATGACTACTTCTTTTTTACATGTTAAAGTCTTGGGAAATACAACTTTTAGATATCATGTACCTTATACAATACAACTATTATCAAATATCTCTTTTCCAAAAATAGATTCAAATTTGATAAAAGGTATAAATAAAAACAATAGAATGAGTGCAACCATTCCTTTACAACCGTCCTATTTGACAGTTACAATATTGCCACCTTTACAATTTTCAGATTACTTCAAAAATTTATGGGATGCATGGGGATCTCCAATAGGCTTCTTTTATACATTAATTACTACAATAGGCGTTGGTGTTTCATCATGGATTATAAATAAGATTAGAAAAGGGCGAAAGGAAGATAAACATCAAAAGAGTCTTGGAGACTTTTCATAATAATTTGGTATAATCAAGCATTTACTGCATATTTGTATCATAACATTTGTGATAATATGTTTTGGATATTTGATAACACTATAATTTTATATTAGTGTTTTTGTGAAATATTGTAGGATGTTGTATAAACAAAATATCATACCCGGATTATTTATAATAGGTTACTTTTTTCTTCTACTGATGATCTTCTCTCTAATACCTGATAAAAGTTCATCACAAATATTACCTAGTGTAATTGCAAAGTCTTTACCATCCGATTTAAATGAGTCTCAAATTAATTTTAAAACATATGAAAATAGCACTTTGGGAATAAAAGTACAATATCCTAGTGATTGGATTAGGATGCAGAATGATACTGTATATGGTACTTCAATTAACTTTTTTTCAATTGCATCTGGTAAAATATCATCCACATTAGGATCATTTGGGATCGATATTACACATACCAATGGGCAACAATCGCTCAAAGATTATATTTATTCCTATAGTTATGCTCTAAAGAAATATCATCCGAATGTAAAAGTCGATTCATTAAATTTTACAAATTTTGCTAATTACCCTGCATATAAAATGATATTTACAGATGATAAAGGATTTAAACTAGATCAGATTTGGGTAGAAAAGAATAATACTCTATATCATATAATTTATCCAATTGCTCATTTCATTTCAGTCCCAATTATGCAAAAAATTATTAATTCATTTCAGATAATCGACTAATTGTATTAAATTAAGAACCTGATTATTTAAGATCATGCATAATTAGAAACATTTCATTCGTTTCACTAATATTATATCGCCTTTTTTTAATAATGCTGGTTAATTAATCTATAGTTTCCATGACCTGCAAATATATCTGAGACCTTGTTATATTTCCTCAATTTGTTCCTAAATACATCACTCGGTATTCTGTACTTTTTCAATCGACAGATGCTATGCTCTATTACTATTCTTATTTTAGAGTGAAATTTGTTATACTCTTTTTCTTCTTCAAATAAAGATTGGTTTCTTTTCTTTTTAAATGATTGTATTGATTATAGCTATTCTGGAAATCTTTGTCTATACCAAGGTATCCTAGATCAACCACGGTAACAACCTCCTTGGAATTGACAGGATAATTCTCTTTATATATATGTCATAGTCATGTCTTTTTCCTTTCTTACTGGTGACCTTATGAGGGATATAGATACGATTGTTAACTATAATCTGATTCTTTACATTATGTTTTTTTTGCCTGAATAGTGCACCTTGCGTCTTTTATTATCTATAGGTCTTGGAATTTGCTGTTCTGTACAATAGGTAAAAGCCATAAATCCTAGACAATATTTCTCTGGCATAGGAAGTGCACATGTAATTGTAGATTTCCACAGCGCTGCTAGAGGGTTTTATTCCGTGGATATCTTAAATATACCTGGTCAAACGGAAATTTCGGACTCCACTACATTAATGGAAAGTGAAGTTTGTAGAGTTGCTTCATCATCAAACAATCTTCCAAGTGATTTAGAAATTCCAGGAGTGGGAAACGGGTTTATAGAACTGACCGAACCAGAACCAAGCGAGTTTCATTAGTTGACTTCCCCACCGCACTACTAGCATTAATCAAAATTTTTCTTATAGAATGCATCTATGATAGTTTGGATATTGTCTTATCAAGCCAGCTCAAATTGAATTATAATAGTTTTGATACTTTCAATCGAAATATGCCAGTGCATAAAGTTTTATAATAAGTAACAGAATTGTATGCTAAAACCAATAGAATATATCATGAACTTTATTTATCAAATGCACATAAAGACATAGGCAAGTCTGTGATGGATAGAGTGGAATTAATATTGCATCGGTTCTAAATGTGGAACCTATGTAAGATTAAAAGGTATCTCAAAATGTTACATTCGGCATAATGATTGTTGTATAAACAACATATGATATTTATTGACTTTTATTTGTATATATAGACTTGATGAATAGTAAGAAATACAGGTATAACAACTATAGTACATAAAGGTATAGATAGAGGACATGGTGTTGAATAAAGTACCAGCAATGCTTTAAACCGAGACTTTTCCGTTGTGATTTGATGCACCATACCATAGTTTCATAGAAAATTCTCTAACATAAAGCAAGTTTCTTCTATGCGTGTATTACAATGCCATATCAAAGAAAAAACCCTTAGAACATGGTGTTGTTGGCACTTTTCTCTGGAATTCATTGTAGAACATTCCAATGCTCTACTATCTTCCCTTACTCATCCAATCCGAATATATCGATACCTGCCCAATTACTGTTGTCACCAGGCCACTCTTGATTACAATGCAAAACCACATAGTTTTCTTCAGCTATAATGCGTTTAAAGTAAACACGTTTAGCAGGATATTCTTTGGTCATCCGCTCAAAGTAATCGATGAATTCTTCTTTACCATCATCAACTGCAGGATTATGCTATATGTAAACATTTCCTACATATCTATTAACAGCATCTTTAGGATTGTTTTGATTGAACATCAGATAGTAGAATGCAATAACATTTTTCTTATTTTGTTCAAGTTGTTCTTCTGCTGTCTTTTTACTTTTAATTCCAACATAAAATAAAACAAAAGATCGTTGTATCATCTCTTAAATTGACTATAACTCAATGTCTTTGGTATACTTATAATGAGGATACAAAACGTTATTGTGTCACTTGGGATACAAATTTAGAAAGAATTACCCAATAATATACTAGAGCCAAATACTCTTAATATTATGATAAAGTAACTGAACTTATAATGAAGGTGATGATGATGTATGTTACTCTATTGCGTGTTCTTACTTCTCAAACACTATTGATCAGTTGAAAAGAGGTGGTCTTGTTAAGAAATACAATGATTCGAAGAATGATTTTTCCATTGTTCTTTTATCTTTATCAATTAGTAAATAATGATGACCTGATCAAATAAGATGTTACTACACTATTTAAAAGTCATCAAGACCTTAAATTTATGGAAAAGTGTCGGATGTATAATGACTTTATAAGAAATGAGTAATTGCAGAATGAGCAATTGGAAAAGGAAATGGACAATTAAAATTAAAGTTTGATAACTATTACATCTTGTCACCATTATAAAAAATACGACTTTCCATTAACAAATAAAATAAGAAAATTAGCATAAGAATTAAAAATATGGATGAAGATTGGAATTTGCAGCAGTAATTTGACCTTTATCCATTGAGCAAATTCCATAACAAAGAAGCTAGTTTATCCTGTTGATCGAAACTAATGTTATTAATCATTATATTCTCTTGAGCAGCACTGCACAGTATAACCATACCTCTCTCCGTAATAGGATTAAAGGCCATAAAGGCATTGTAACCGCTAACAGTAGCTCCATTATGCCATACAATTTCATGGCCAAAGTTTGTAGAAATAAACCAGCCTAAACCCATATAAATAGCGTCTTTAGTATTATTTGATGCTTGCAAGTTATTAGGTAATACAAAACCAGTACTATGTCTTATTAAATGTGATTCTTGCATTGCACTATCCAACTTTGTTTTAATTAATCCCATATTTGCTGATAAGAACTTCAACATATCACTAATAGTTGAATGAATGGCACCACCTGGTGCAAAAACTGTGAGATTCCATGAAGGAAGTTCCTGACCGTTAAAGTGTCCAATTGCTAAATGAGACTTTTGTGAGTCTGAAGGAGGACCAACGCTTGTGTCATTCATTCCTAGCACAGCCAGAATATTATGTTTTAAAAGTTCATCATATGAGGACATATTTGATTTTAAGGTTAGAATATGACCAAGCAAACCTGTACCAAAAGTTGAATACAAAACTTTTGATCCAGGCTCACTTAAAATGGTAGTATTGGAAAGACCCTTATACATTTGGTCAAGCGTATAAGGTTTATAACAATTAAGTTCACTTATTCGGTTTTGAACTGTATCTGGAAGGTGCTTTTGTCCTTTCAGTGGATTATAAATAGGGCAATAGTTAGCAGGCCATTCTGGCAATCCTGAAGTATGGGTAGCTAAATCTTCAATTGTAATCTTATGCCCTTTGTATTGAGGAACAGTAACATTGGATGGAAGATATTTATCGATAGGATCATCTAACTTGATAAGACCTTTATTTACCAAATCTGCTAAAAGAACTGTAGTAAAGACTTTGGTATTAGAACCGATAGCAAAGATGGTATTTTGATCTACCGTAGCGT
>JAICXY010000128.1 GCA_025934495.1 Candidatus Nitrosocosmicus sp. | reverse complement strand
GCAAAAGCAACTGCAAAAGCAACAATGCTCAGTGACAAGGTATTTCTTTTTTTTGCAGATTTTATTTTATTTAATTTATTCTCCATTTCATTATCACTTTTTATTAACTGTTGATTGTATTATCAAAGCAATCAATTACCTCATTTTTTGTAGGCTCGTGTTTAAAATATGCAGATATATCCGACACCTCTTGATTCGAATGTACCGCATGATGAATACAACTAAAAAACTTGGGTATATTTTGGTCTAAATCTGGACTTCCTGTATCAATAGGAATTAAAGGGACAGCAATCGAAAAAGCGATGTTGACGAAACTCAAAGATAGCAATAACCCAAAGGATGGTACAATTGCTATTCCATAAACAATGTTGCTGAATTGATTTATAGTCATATAGTTTATTTTCATCAATCATTTTTATTTAGTATGACCAATGTTTATTGTAAAATCTATATATCTATTTTTATAAAGATAATACTATTACTATTATTATATTTAATTTGTATATAAATATATAGTAAAGATAAACAAACTCTAAACATGGTACTAAAATAATATTAGCAGTAATTTATAGAATTTTGGTATCTTTCTTATCATATAACCGATTCCTATTATTGTAAATTTACATTCCAATATCAATACCAAATTATATATCGTATCTTTCATTTTAAATAAAATTTATATTAATTTTTTATTTATCGATAATGGAAATAAGTTTTTTTATAGTCTTTATATCCTAAAGTATATTCTTTTTTATTTGAAAAAGTTATCCTAATAAGCGGCATCATTATGTTATCTTTACTCTATCTTTTAGTCTTGTTCTACTTCTCTTAATCCTTGCTTTATTTATGTTAATGCCTATTCTATTTAACAAAATTCATGCAAAAAAGAGGATAATGATTGAGAATATAATACACAAGACAAAAGAATGCAAAAAAAAGAGTGATATATTTAGAAATAAATTAAAAACAACTAGAGACTAATTGCACATGCCAAATGATACGAACACAAGATTATACTAATGGTGAGGCGATATAGTCCCTGTACATGAAAATTGTATAAGGACCTCTTGAAGCAATTGTTATGGAAACTAGGACTTGTTTTGTTGAGTATAAGAAATATCGATCCAACAACCAATTCGGAAATACATTTACAAGATAATTAATTATTTTTTGCCAGATCTAGTAAGTTGACATTAATAATAAATATATTTTAATTTATCTACTTGCAAATTCTGTGACTTGATAAATAATTTAATTCCTACTAATATAATTTTAATTCATCTTTGCTTATTTTTGTTTATTTGTAGGTGTAAATTTAAAAGAATCTACCATACTTTGCACAACCGGCTGGTAGTTATCAAATACTGAATCTTTACCATCATAAATTATATAATAGATTTTATTCCCAATTATAGTACCAATTTCCATGTCTTTCATTTTAAAACCATCATTGGTGGTATAAGTATATATCAATTTGTATGCTTTATTTCCTGCAAGTGAACTATTTGTATTAGATGCGATAAACTTGAAATCATGAAGATCATTTTTATATAATGCAACTGTGGAGCTAAGATAGGTTTCTATATCGCTGTTGCCATTAACGAGTTTATCTTGGTGTATGCCTACTATTGCATTATCGTTTTGATTAGGTGATAAAAATGAAACTATCTCTATGTCAGTACCCTCTATTCCTGCACTATCGATAATGCTCCAGGTATGAGGATATTTTATTGTTATGCCATATGTTGAATTTTTATATGTTGAAATGCTGGTATTAGTATCTTGAGCATAAACCAAATTTGGAAGATAACTGGATATAATTATGTTCAAACCTGAAAAAAACACTACTAAGAGAATAAATGAAATATATTTTTTTTTAAATCCGTTTATCATTTATAATCTTTGTTAATCTTGGAATTGATAAATTTTACCATATCTTTATAGGCGCTTTTACTTGATGGCCATCCTATAGATTTAAGAAGACAGATTTACAATGTATTTAAAAAAAGGACATCTTTAGAGTTTGCCGGCTTGAATTATAATCTATTTTTCATGGTCATCTTTAGGAAGTAAAATAAAATCTATATTTTATGCTAGTTATTAAGCAAAACAATGAGTCTAATGGAGATATTATTTATACAATATAACAATTAAATACTTTAATCTGAAAAAGGGTTAAAGAAAATAATTGACTATTTCCTTCTAGTACGGATCTCATATTGAATAAAGAAATGAATGCGATTATGGTACAATATCGCTTTAAAGGGGAATTCTAATACTAGTCAACCACATTTCACAGATTAGCATTCTATAACAAATCTTGTTAAACTTGGTGAAATCCTTTTTTGATAAGGTTTTCTTGAACAATGGGATTTGGATTGGTTGTTATCCTGTAATACTATATGTTAAATAACAAAATTAAATAGTTAAATTAAGTTGATATATGTAACTTTATGTAGTAGAGCAATTATTCAACAATATTGACACACAATATAAAAAGACCTACTGGTGTGACAATCATTTCAATTCTTGTCATAATTTCAGGAGTAGTATTACTATTTGGAGGATTATCATTAATTGGTGCTGGTGCATTATTTTATATCACATCTACAGATGTTTCAAATAATACTAGTGGATTTTACCCCATGGTACCATTTCTTGGAATAGCATTTCTATCACTAGGATCAATTCTTCTGATAATAGGTATAGTATATATAATTATGTCTTATGGGCTTTTAAAAGGTAAAGGATGGGCTTGGTCAATTACGATAATAGTGACAATAATAAGCATAGTAATTCAAATAATTTCTGGATTTACCAATTCAATAATTACATCAACAATTACAAATCATGCAAATTCAATAATAACATCAACCCTAGGACCAATAATTGGAATATCTATAAACCTAATTATTTTGTACTATCTTTACCGACCTCATGTGAAAGCATTTTTTGGCAAATCATCTAATGTCGTAACAACATCAAATTAACTTCATATTTTAAAACCTAATCACAATGGAGTTAGAATTTTCATATCTTGTTATATGAATATGAAATTCATTAGTTCAGTCAAATTATACTGATGAAGATAGATTATCTGGTTTGGCTCTGTTAATTTTAGGAAAAATTTTATTTTAAACATCGAATTTGTATTGATTATACAAATTGTTTATTTGATTTTCAGTTCAGATTAACATAAATTATCAAAAAACTTGATAAAAAATAGCTGATAAATTGTAAATGGTTTATAATATTAAGTTAACAGGCTCATTCGGTATGTCCCTTAATTGAACAGAACCAAAAATAACAATATCTTTAACATAAGTCAATCATTTTATACTCGAATAAATAGATTGGCTGAAAAAATATAGTGAAATTATAATCATTTTTCATTTAACTAGATGCTTGTTCAACCTTTTCTTTAAAAGCATCATTCATTTTCACAAAACTTTGATATACATCTTTATCAAAACGGGAGCCTACAAGAGCTACTCCTAATCCAGTAAAGATCTCCATATGTACAAAATGTATATGATTTGTTTGCAATGGTGCTATAGTAAAAATACGTTCACCATTGAATATTCCAGGTATAAATGATTTCCCTATCCATCGGAGCTCACGGGTAGGTTCAACCTTTGTAATTATTGGTTGATATGTTCTACTCTTACCACTTGAAGTATGAAGTTTTATTTTGAGCTTTGTTCCAACGGTAGGAGTCCCGCTTATTTGACGAATAAAAGGATTCCAGTTGGGAAAGTTATTAAAATCTGTTAATACTTCCCAAGCTTTCTCAGGAGATGCTTTAATATCAATCTCGGTACGAATTTCTTTCAATTTATATTTACTATATTGAATTAGTTGTTTATACTTTCTTGGCATCTATATTCAATGATAAAGATTTAGTTATTTGATCGTAAGAAATATAACTATTCTTTACGGTTATTTTGTGCTACCGGAAGTAGGCTTCTTTTATTAAATTCTCTTGGACTATTTTTCTTTATTAATGTATAATATCGTTTTATATTGATGGGAAATATCATCTATTATAACAGATTAAAATTGCTAGGATTGACCGTATTCTTAAAAAGGTATATAGACTTCCTTTTCGAAGATTATATCAAATGCCTGGTTATCTTTTTTAGTTTGAAATAGTTTTTAAATATTGACAAATTTGGTTTTTCAATTATGGGTTTTAACCAATATGCACGTTTGATTTTGATAAATTAAGATAAAATATTATATCTATCTAACATTCCAATTATTTATGATGATGTGATAAAATAATCATAGTTTTATTTCTTTGATCTTAATCTTTTTATTGCCTTTTTTCCATTGCAATTTCTGCATTTATGATAATTATGGCTCTGTTAACTTAAGGTATTATTTCTTTATTGTGTTGATCAATGAAAAGATTAAACCATTGTTTTACCTGGTTTAATTTGCATCATTCTTATTTTTACAACGAAAGTAATCATCAAAGTTTGAGTCTATCTTTTATGTAATACTGCATTATTCTTTCAATAATGCTTTTTTCATTCTTATATACAAAATATACAAAAGAATGTGGATGGTGATCTAGTTTCAAGAAACGAAAGGCGTGAGTGGGTACCATGTACCATCGCCGTCTGCTGTGGAAAATGAGTGCTCTCCATATTCATTTACAACACCCGACAGAAAACGTTCGGCTACTACTGCAAATATATTTTTTTGTTCTTTTGAATGTTAATTGAAAGAATTTCTCTATATGTTGGTTCGATAATGGCAATGCAATCCATATTAATTCAGATCCGGCTTTTACTACGATTTCGTCGATTACATATTCATCAATATTTTTCTTCTTCTTCTTCTTTTTTAATTTCTGTGGTTTGTATTTTGCATTTTGTACTTTTGCATCCATCAGTTTCAGATTGAAAAAAGACTTATCTTTACTAAAAGTAAAATAGAAAGATAATGCTTTGGCAGCATATCCAAATATATTCCCAAAATATTATTTATGGATTGATTGGGATTAAATTCCTTACGGCATAAAGAGTTATAACATTATATTAAAATGGGGATTATCTTACCTGAAAAAAAGATAACATAAGGTCACAGAACGAGCAGAGTCATATTTATATCATCAATTTTACAATTTTAATGTTATTTCATTCTCTATCATTATTTTTTTAAAACCGGTTTTTATAATATTTATGCATTTTTGCTTTATTTTTATTTTAGATTTCATATAAAGGAACAATTTTTCATCTTCAAAATAAAATTATAGTTTTCATAGATAGAATCATTATTCAAGGTTATCAGATATGCTACTATATCTAATACCTTATCTTATTTCCTCAATTTGTTTCTGGATATACCGCTTATTTTATGTTTTTTTTGATCGATAATTTGGTGATATATTATTATTATTCTCTTTTTATGGGAATAGATTTGTGTATTCTTTTCTTCTTTGGACATATTATAGTTTCTGTTATTTCGTACAATAATACTAATCGTTATTGGAAATACTTTTCTACAAGATCCTCCTCGAATATATTAACAACTTATTATATTGATAGGATGTAGATTCATTAAATAATGGATAATTTTCTGTTTGGCGTAAATTTCAATTGCTTTAGATGTGCAACATATCAAAATCGCTCAAATATGCCGGAACCTCCAGATAGTTATATTGATGATTCTTTTAAGATATTTCATGAAGGAGGGTTAAACTGTATACGAATTCCAATATACTGGGAATCGTATGAACACAATCCAGATGAATTCATTAAAGAACTAGTCCATATTTCAAATACTGCAGACAAATACAATATTTTTTGCATATATGATAATCACCAATGGGAATGTTCATCCTATTTGGGATATGGGATTGGTTTTCCTAACTCTTTATTAAAACAGTATTTTCCTAAAGATGATCCAAAGAAAACATCAATGAATCCTCCATCTGGCAATGATATAAGGAACTTTTGGAATAATTGGTGGGATAGAAAGTTAGAAACTGCTGAAGGGATAGATGGCTGGAATGCACAATTAGAATATCTTGAAAAGGTTGTAAATCAAGTAAAAGATAGTAAATCAACTTTTGGATTTGAAATACTAAATGAACCGCAGGTACATAGATGGAGCGATTTTAAAAACGTGGGCAAATATCATTATTATATTTTAGACAAGCTGGCCTTGAAAACAAACAAGACGTTTTTTTTATGCTGGACAAATTCTTCTCTGTCGATTGAAAATATTTTACCAGAGGAGCAAGCAAAGGTTAAACCGTCATCAACTTCCTTTAAAAACAATTTAATTTACGACATTCATCCTTATCCACCATCCATTCCCATGATGACATTTTATAAAGCAACATCATTTCTAATGGATAATATTCCGATTTATGCTGGCGAATTTAATTGTGGAATAAAAAAAGGAGCAACGATAAATGAATCCGATTTTGTAAAGTATATTAACTTGTTAAAACAGTTTTCGGTAAGTGGATGCGCACTTTGGCAATGGTCTTGGACGGTTGATAAGAATTATCCTGCGTTTAATTTAACTGAAATCATTGATGGTAAAATTAGTCCTAATGATAATTTTCGAAATTTTGTCAAATCGATAAAAACCAACCACAATTAATTTTTTGTTAACAGTTTATTTTTGAATAATCTGTTTATGAGAAGTTATCTGTAATACTGAAATTCATGTTTTCTAAATCATATTTTAACGAATAGTTCATGTTAATTAGAATAGAAAAGATTTTAATGTTATAATAATGGCACTCAGAGAAATATTTAACTTTTAAAAAATTTTAATAAACTACACGAGCCTATAATAATGCTTGTTGGTAAAAACTTGACCAACATATATAATATTCAATAAATCGTGATTTTAGATATAGATAATATTATAAAATTTTATATTTTTTTAAAATTTTTGCTTTGTTGTATAACACCAAAATTTGTTTTTAAAGGTTTGAGTTTACTATCATATTATGAATTCCGACACGATTTTAAATATTTGAAATGAACATGTATGCATTACGAAAAAATTAGTTAACAAACAAAGCAAAAGTTTACTATTTAGTATACTTATTCTATTTTAAATAATTTATATATGATTTTTTTGGGAAAGAAAATATTAAATCAATTTTGGCACTCATCATGATTTAAACTTGAATTATTCTTTATTAGTGATATAAAATTATGAAAATACCTTTTAATTTTGTAATTTTTTCATAGGCAATCTAAAAGATAAAATCGCTAGTTATAAAACTTTTCCAAATGTTGAATTAAGGTGAACTTTCAACATTTTAAAAAATAAGAATATAATAAAATAATTAAAATATTGATAAAGCCTTATTTTTACTGGCAATAACTACTTGATAGTGTATCAATAAAATCGCCAGTAGAGGGAACATGACTGACAATAATACCGCCATGGACAGAAGACTCAAACTTGGTTAAACAAAAGGGTGATTTAACGGATAAAAAAGGTATTCAGCATTTTTCTATTATTGCATCAGAGCAAGTATTCCTATGACATAAAAGCATTAACAGATATTATTGATAAGACAGATATCAAACAAAAAAAAATTATTTATATCATATGTAAAAGAAAGAAAGTAAAAAGTATTATCAGCATCCATATTTCTTGATTGATCTTAATTCTAATCAATAAAACAGATAATAATCAAACTGGAGCCATGTTCTTCATATATCATATAAAAGAAAAAGAGGACAACAGAAGAAAGATTAAAAGATATTGATACAACGACCTGTTAAATCAAGTCTAAACCAGATACGTACAATAAAACAGTGCAAAATGATGTGTCGAGTATACGTAAGGTCTATCTCTACTCCGATAAGTGCTTCTCCTATGAGTACCATAAGACCAATAAACCCCGCTAATAAGATACAAAATCCTAATTAGAATGGATAAATAACTAAAACTGGCGGATAGTCTTCTGTTGGATAGTATTTGTTTTCACCAAAATATGCTGCTTCAATAGACCAGCATTTATTTGTTATAAATTAAGACCCAGACTCAATTAATTAATTATTCTGAATATATCTACAATTACCGAGATATATGTAGATATTCTAAGCGTTTTTAAAGTAAACCTCAGAAAAAAATATTTGAAGTCATGTTGTATAACTCTCTACTCGATCTATTGATTTTTTCATTTGTTAGAAGTGATTAAATTTAGGTTGATGTATCATCTTTTTCAGCATCAGCCTGATTGCTGTCACTTTGTGCTTCGTTTACATCATATGCAGTGCTTTCTTTATCTAATGTTTCGTCTTTGAGGATTTTATTTACTGCTTTATCTTCATCAAAAACATCTTCACTCATTACTATCAATGAAAAAACAAAATATTTATAGATATTAGATCTCTGGCATAATTGCTGCTCAACATCTTTATGACTATATTTTATCAATAGCATGTCCTTTATTTGCTTTCTTATGATCAATTATCCAAAAAGCTGCTTTGTTGCACGATTCCTCTTTCCCAAATACATTTAGCTAACATCTCTCAATAAAATATGTGAAATGGTCCATCTACAACCAATCGCTAGTCAGAAGAGGTGAAATTCTATTAGGATTTGACGTTATAAACAACT
>JAICXY010000147.1 GCA_025934495.1 Candidatus Nitrosocosmicus sp. | reverse complement strand
TTTGGGATTGGATAATGAATGTTTTGATTTTGATGATGATGATTACTTTCCATGTCAAAGAAAAAAGAATTGTAAACTACGGAATGTTCTACAATGTAACTATATTTGGCAATATTACAACAAGGTGAAATATCATCTTGATATTAAAGCCATTCACTAAAATGTTAACATATAATAAATATATTGATTTTTATTCTGTCAATCGAGTATTTTTATTCATGATTTTGTTTTTCTCAAGTCCTATAGGCTTGGGTCATATTACTAGAGATATTGCAATAATGGATAAAGTTATAGAATTATATGATTACAATAATTTTGGAGTTGTTACCGGCTCTGTGGCATATAATTTTATCTCTAATTTAAATAATTCTATTTATGGTGGTAAGATGTTTATTTACAATTTGTATGATCCACCTAGTTTTTCCATAGTTGATGGAAAACTGAATCATGGGTTTCTTTGGCTTTTAAAATATTTATATTATTATAATAATTGTAAAAAATCTCTACAGAAATTTTTTTGTTCTAATGATTATACTCGTAATGCTTCTGAAATAATAATGACTGATGAAGATTTTGCTTCACTATCTTTTACTAAAAATCTAAATATAAGAAGGATATTTATAACTGATGTATTAAATACTGCCTTTTGTAAATCTTATTTATCTTCGAAATTAGAAAAAATCCTTAATAATTCTATGCGTAATTTAATCAAGTCATCTGAATGCGTATTAATCCCTGAGCTGGGTGAAGATAAAGATAATTTTTTTTATGTGGGTCCTATTGTTAGAGAAATAAATAGTAATCGGTATGAATTGAGGAAAAAGTTATCATTTGATAAAAAAACCATTCTAGTTTCTACAGGTGGTACCATGTCAGGTTTATATTTGCTAAAAAAAACAGTCGAATCTTTTTCTCGATTAAAAAATAATTGTGATTATGATCTGGTCATTTTATCAAATCATGACGTAAAGATACCAAAATTAGGTTCGAATTATAGATATGATGGCATGGTAGGTAATGGTCATGAATATGTGAATGCATGTGATTTAATAATTTCACTTGCTGGAAAATCCACAATTGATGAAAGTATGGTTTACGGAACACCTGGAATTTTCATTCCAATAAAAAATCATTTTGAGCAAGAACATAGAGCTGGATTATTGGGCTTTAAATATGATGATATTTATAAATTGGATAGTTTGATAGAAGAAAAACTTTCTACGGTAGAGCATAAAAAACTAGAAAAAGTTGATAATGGTGTTTTAAAAGCTGCCAAAATAATTGGTAAATATTTGAATAATTATTAACTGGATAGTTTTATTAATTTTATATTGGAACCTTTGACGATAGTAAAATTTGGTGGATCTGCATTAGGTATCGATGGTCTTAAGATTCCTGTAATAGTTAATAGGATCAAAGAACTAAAAAAGAAAAACAAAATTGTCTGCGTATTTTCTGCCCCACTTACTCATTATGATGGAAAAAAATTATCCATGACTGATGTTGCTATTAGAATATCTAAAAACTATGCATCTTTGAATCCTGTTGATATTGATATTTTAAAGGATGTTTATTTGAAAATCTCTAACAAGTATTTATCAAACGAATTTAAACAAAATTTTGAATCAGATTTAGATAAATTCAATAAAATCGTTATAATTTCGCTTAAACAGGTAGCTGAAAACAGGCGATTTGTAGATGTAAGTAGATCAAGGATACTTGCATATAGCGGTGAAATTGTTATTTCCTGTTTAATGAACTATATCTTAAAAAGTAATGATGTAGTTTCAGAATATATTAGTATAAATGATTGGCCTATAGTTACCGATGATAATTTTGAAGCAGCTAGTTTTTTATTGGATGAATCCGAAAAAAACTTGAATTCATTAGTTGATAAAATAAAGTTAAATGATGTCTTATGCGTTGGCGGATTTATTGGAAAAACGATTGATGGGTTGGAAACAACGTATGAAAGAGGCGGTTCTGATAGGTCAGCTGCGGATCTTGGTATTCTTCTTTCATCCACTTATAATGTCCTTATTGATTTTGAAAAAGATAATGCAGTGCTAAGTGCAGATCCTAAAATAGTTTCAAATAATTTGCATTATATTGAATCGCTTTCTTATAATGAAGCTAAACTAGCTGGGATGTTTGGTATGAAAATATTGGACCCTGTAGCTATAAAAGATATTGATGATAATAGTTTGGACATACCAATCATAATTACAAATCTTTCTGATCCTAATCGTTTTACAAAAATTAAAAAATATATATCGGTCGAGGAGTCTGAAAGTCAACCTAAAATTAAAATCGTCACAGGAAAAAAAAACTGTGTTATAGTTAGAATGGAATCTATCGCAGCATCGCATCTTGTGGCACTATTAGAAAAACAAAGACAATATCATGATTTTATAAAATTGTCTCCTTTTAGACAAGACAATCGAGAAATAACTAGATTTTTGTTTTTGGATGGTGATTATGTTAGACGACATGAAAAAATTTTCCGTTCTTTTTATCCTAAAGTGGAAATGGTGTATGATAGAGGTGTTGTTACTCTTATAGGTGATTCTATGTGGAAAGTACCAAAGATTGTTTCAGAAGCAAGCAGTATAGTAAGCAAACAGGATATCAATATATTAAATATAGATGCTCAAGAGGAGACATCACGGATTCTTATCCTAGTTGAAGATAATAGTGTTGAAGGGTTGGTTAAATCGATACATTCAAAAGGTACAATTATAACCTAATGGGATTTATTAATGGAAATGAATGTTGGAGAGTAAAAAGATATGGGTCGATGGACACCTTGTAAACTATGACGAAGCTAAAATACACGTTTTAACACATGGATTACATTATGGTACAGGTGTATTTGAAGGTATAAGATCTTATAATACCAATAATGGGCCTGCAATATTTCGACTTGATGATCATATAAGAAGATTGTTTAATAGTGCTAAAGCATATTTTATGGATTTTGCATACAATAAGGATGAACTTATACAATCTTCTATTAATACCGTCAAAGCTAACAACTTGGACGAATGTTATATTAGAATAATTGCATTTTATGGCTATGGTAAATTGGGTGTTAATCCATTACCAAATAAAGTTTCTATCGTTATATCTGTTTTGAATTGGAGTGAGCATATAAAAAAAGAAAATAGGGAAGAAGGGATAAATACAATGGTTTCCCCGTGGATGAAGGTTGATGTCCGATCAATGCCTACTCATGCTAAGGGTGTTGCAAATTATGCTAATTCCGCATTAGCTAGAATAGAGGCACTCAAATCAGGAGCAGATGAAGCAATAATGATAAATTCCAATGGGTTTGTTGTCGAGGCTAGTGCAGAAAATATTTTTTTTGTCAAAAATGGTGAGATATATACACCTCCAATATCTACTGGCGCTTTGGAAGGGATAACTCGTGATACTGTTATTGAAATTACAAAACAAAATAACATTCTATTGAATATTGAAAACATATCGAGGGATGAATTGTATTATTTTGAAGAGGCTTTTTTGACGGGCACCGCATCTGAGATTGTTCCTATAGGTAAAATTGATCATAGAGTTATAGGTGATGGTAAGATTGGTCCTGTAACTCAAAAAATACAAAATTGTTATGGGCAAATTGTAAGAGGCAAAATTGAAAATAATCGTTCTTGGTTGACTTTTATCAAATAAATATACCTGAATATTTTGTATATTATCTGTATGTTATCACTTTTCTTGTCTAATATCTTGGTTCTTGGTTTGATTGTTGATTGTTGATTGTTGATTGTTGTAGCAAATGTTGATATGCTAGATCTTGTATACTTGGCATAATATCAAATTTTATAAATTCTTCATATTATCTTGTAATATTTACATTAGTTTGCAAGTTACGATAAGATGTATCTTTTAGAAATTTTCTAATAATATATTATACGAGATCTATTAGGTATTATTTTGATAAACAATGTGATATTTTTGATAAAGAAGTTGAATATCTAAAATTTGTATTAAAATGTCCACCGTCATGTTGTATGTATTCATGATCTATTCCAAATGTTTTGCATTTTTCACTAAAAATCTTTGTTCCTATGAATAGATTAAATTCATCGTTTATTCCACAATCAAAAAATAATAAATCAATGTTTTTTAAATTACTTTTGAATTTATCGATCATATTTATAGGATCTTTGCTTTTCCATTTGGCCCAAATTCTATCTTTTAATTCTCCTGTTTTTAAATCAAAAGGAAGATCTATCCTTATTTTATCCCTGATTAACGGTTTAGGAGAATAATGGGCCGCCATTGATAATATATTTAAAGTAGTAAAGTCATTTTTTTCATTTTTATTTTCTTTTTTCCAAAAATTTGTTAACCATTTCTTTGGCCCTCCCTCTTTTTTAAATGTCTTATATGCTAATGGAAAATCAGGCAAGTAACAATATTCGAATGCTGAATCAAAAGAATGTGCTGCTATTGCTTTAAACATTTTTGGATGTTGCATACCTATTGTAACTGCTCCATAACCTCCGGATGACTTTCCTAACAACGCATTATTCGATATGTTGTATTTTGAATTTATATAGGGCACGATTTCTTCAACTAGATAATCTTTATAATTGCCAATTGCATTTGAATTCAAATATTGACTGCCTCCAAACCTATTAAAACAGTCAATAATGACAATTATCATTTCTACACATTTATTTCTCTCAATTAAATTTTCCAATATTTGATAAATTGTTAAAGAAAATGGATTGTTATTTAAAGTGGAATAATTATTATTACCAAATGAGGGTAACAAAAAAATTGTTGGATAGCCCTTGGAATAGCCCATAGTATAGCCTTTTGGCAAATATACTAATATATCTCTAACATATGGATCCTTTAAGGGGTTGTTTTTTAAAACCTCACTTTTAAATTTAATAATTTTGATTTGTCCTTTCAATTTTTTTATCCATAGCTCGGATATCTTTCTTTAATTTTTTTCTTCATATTTATTGTTAATTTTTCAGATATATCCTTTTGATGTGAATTTTTATCAATAATGTTTTTCTCTGTAAATAGAAATGGTCCACATAAATAATTTTTATCTTTTAGTGGAACCGTTGGTTCGAGCGAACCGAGATATGAATTTAATTCTTTATTCATATGTTCTATATTTTTTCTAGAAATAATTTCTTGTTCTTCTGATATTTTTTTAAAGAGATTCATTAGCATTGGCGGATCGATTTTTCTATAACCAAACGGAATTATATTTCTATTAATTATTTTTTTCATTCTTGCTGATTCTATATCGATTTTGGTTCCAGTTATTATTGGAAGTGGTTTGTATAAAGAATCAATTTTTAACTGCCATACTTCATCTGGATTTGTTATTGTTGCATCATAAAAACCATCATTCATGGATGTTGTCGAAATAACAAAATTCCAATTCTTGGGATTGACTGTATATTTCTGGAATATATTTTTAGCTAAAATTTTATCCTCGAGTATTTCCATACTTTATGTTATAAATAATTTAATAAGAGGTTTACGTTTAGTGGAATCTATTTTTTTATGTATTTATTAGTTTATCTAGTGTAGTGAAGGGTGGATTTTTTCCTGTTAGTTTGAATGATGTTGAATTTCCCTTTTTTCCTTTCTCCTCTATGTATTCTAACTTTTTAAATATCGCCAAAGATATCTTTCCTCGCTGTCTGTTATTTCCACAGGCTTTTCTTTCTTTATCTTGTAAATCTTGTAAGATAAATTCTTTCTTTTTTGTTTGGGATAATTCTTGACAAGCTCTCCATAATTTTGAAATATTTGAGTTGTTTTGTCTTAAAGATCCCATATGTAGTATACGTGAATATTTTTGAGTTATAATCTGAGCACTAAAATCTAGGTTATCTGTTTTTTTATAATATATATTATATATACTTCTTTTTTTACGCGCTTGTTGTGCTTCAATATTGAACCAAAAATTATATCCTTCAGGTTCTGAAAAGTATTGATTGACGGTATTATGATCTTTTTCATTATCTTTGCTATATGCCCAATTTCTAGTATCATTCAAAATTTTTTGAGCATCATTTAACCTTTCATAATTAACAATAAATTTTTTTCTTTTATTGGTTTCTAATTTTAATAATATGCCATTATCAACTAATACATTTAAGGCAATTGTTAAATTATTCTCGTAGTGTCTACCTGATAATTTCTTAATTTGATCCTCAAATAATACATTGTGGGTACCCTCGCCAATTAGATTGTATAATACCCATCTTTTCCATTCTGAAATCGAGGTCACTTATCTTCTCTTCCAGAACCAATAATTTATTCATATTTATGAACATTTTCTGATATTCTCAATCCTTCTATTATGAAAGGTAATTACCGTACCTTTTTATGAGTACTTTATGATGGATTTTGGAATTTTTTGTTTTATTTTTTTGAATTGGCATTTTGCTTTGTGAAATTTTATATTTTTCATTTGCATTATTTATAAATAGATCTTTTGCATAATTAGAATAAACAGCTTTATGACCAATAGTTTATCCATCCATTTGTTCTCTCTTTGCTTTCATACTATAATTATTTAAAAAACCACTACTACTGCTTTTCAAATCATTCACTACTGGCTTGACAGTGCAAGAGTTTGGTGATATCTACGATAAAGAAATAGCAAATAGATATGAAAGATATGAA
>JAICXY010000037.1 GCA_025934495.1 Candidatus Nitrosocosmicus sp. | reverse complement strand
ATTATATTTATGTAGCAGATAAAGTTGATGGTCTTGTCACGAAATATGATAGTAGTGGTAATTCTATAAATTCATGGAATTCTACAAATGCACAAGGTGTTGCTGTTGATTCAAATAATTATATTTATGTAGCAGATAAAGTTGATGGTCTTGTCACGAAATATGATAGTAGTGGTAATTCTATAAATTCATGGAATTCTACAAATGCACAAGGTGTTGCTGTTGATTCAAATAATAGATTGTTTGTGATTGATAATAATGGTATCCAATATTTAGATTTATAGTAATAGGGAATAATGGGATTTATATGCTCTGTTAACTTAAGGAAAAATCTATAGATTTAGAATAACTATCTATTTTATGAAATCCAGAATATAACACCTTTGCAAATTATCGGTTGGATTGTATATGTACTTTCTTGGTTTTTCATTTAGAAACGCTGCGAAAACATTATCTTTTTTGAACATGGCCAAAATAATCGTGTTTCTATTTGGGACTGCATTCAAAAATACAAACCAATGAAAATTCATAAGAAAAATAAAATTGAAGAGTAAGCAATTGATGAAACTGCGGTAAAAGTTGGTTATGAATTATGGCTTTGAGTTGCTATTTTAAACCGTGTTATACAATGGCTTAATCTATTTATTGATCAATACAATGAAGCGGATATCTTAAGTTAGTTAACAGTTTTTCCGACATGAAAATCTTGTAGTATCTCATAGTTTGTATGTTGGCTACGTTCAAGTTTTACCTGCTCCATATGAGAGCGAAGTTCTGACTGAACCATATCTCAAGCGGCTGTCAAAGTACCTCATCAAGAGGGTGGATGGATGCATGCCGTCTGTAAAGCCAACGTAAAAAAAGGAAATGAAAAATATGTGAATCATCTTGGAATTGGTGTAGGAAAGAGAGAGTGTAGAGCAGCACTTAAAGATGACAAAGGAATGATACTTGATGAATTCTTCTTTGGCAATGATAAAAATGGTATATGCTTTCTACGCTCAAGAATACAGCCACACGGAAAATGTTTCACTAGAGCAGTATTAGAATCTACAGGAAATATGTGGATGAGAATTCATGATACGCTTGATGAGAACGAAATAGATATAAAATGTGCCAATCCCTACAAGACAAGGATAATAGCAGAAGCCAAAATAAAATCCGATAAATTCTGGATGCTACAGAATATTATCTGATCTACTTAGAGAAGATTTTATATATAAATCGCATATACCAAAGAGAGAAGATAAAGATAGGAGAAGTCTTGTAAGACATAAGATCTCTTGCATAATTAGAAACATTTCATTTGGTTCACTACTGATGTAACTGATACATCATATTTTCTTTTAGTGATGCTGTTTCATTATCCTGTAATTTACCAAACCTGCTATTATATCTGACACCTTGTTATACTTTTTTAGTCTGTTTCTAAATACATCTTCAAGTATCCTATATTTTTTAATCTGCATATAGCATGCTCTATTACAATCCTTTTTTTAGAATGGATTTTGTCGTATTCCATTTCCTTTGAAGATAGATCAAGGTTTTTCTTTTTTCTTTGAGGTATGGATGATAGTTGCCATGGAAAATCCTATTCTATGCCAAGATATCCTAAATCAACGACATTAACAACTTGTTTGGGAGTTACAGGATGGTTATTCTTATAAATATTATAATCGTGTCTGCATCCTCTCTTACGGTTTGTTTTGTGAATGATAAACCCACGAGTGTTAACCATAAGCTGATTCTTTACAGTATGTCTTTTCTTTTTGCCTGAATAATACACCTTTCTTCTTTTATTATCTACAGGTCTTGGTATCTGTTGTTCTGTACAATCTATAAAAGCAAGAAAGCCTGGAAAATATTGTTCAACTTCCTCTGTTGTTTTTAGCTTTTTTGTTATACCACATATTTTCTGTGGGATTGGTACACACTCCCTTATCAGTTTCTCAATCTTTTGGATATCCCTACAGATGTTGCTTTGGTCTATATCAAAGAGAAAGCCAGCTAGGTATAGGTATATAAAGACGATAATAAACTAAAAGCATTACAAATCTATCTTTAATGCCCAGTTTGAATGGCCTTCCTGCACCCATGTCCCTTTTTCTATCTATTCGTTTGGATAAACGTTGTATCTCATGTTTGGTATATTTTTTTGTTAATTCTTTATCGTAAATATCATTGAATTCTTGCACTGTCAAGCCTGTAAATGATTTGAAAAGTAATGGCTTTTTGGATAACCTGTCATATGAAAGCAAAGAGAGAACAGAATGAAGAGCAACCAAAGATCATAAAGCTGTTTTCAATTAATTATGCAAAAGAGATCTATAAGATAACTCTATCCAGTACCAAAACAAAACTGGTAAATAAATTACATTCAATCCTTGATAAATATGATTATCAAACTGATTTAACCCGATATATTTAGCAAATCCGGAATAGAGTGGTTGAAATGGTTATCTCATCTAGTTACACCAGTAGATAAAATTATCTTGGATTCATCTATAGCGTCCATAGAGTCAATTTGCCAACAGATAGATACAGTATCAAAAGAAATATCAAAATATGCATCATGGGATAATAATGATGTCAAGATTCATCTCAGTATAACTGGAATGGATATATTCTGCAATGATCATATATACAGAAATAGTCGATATAAGACGGTTTTCTTCACCATGACACTAGTAAGTAATGCTGGTTTAGCTCCCAGTACAAAAGAATTGTCAGGAAAAACAAAAACAGTAAAAATAACAAAACAAGGTTCATCATGGCTGAAAAGGATACTCGTTCAATGTGCACTTATTGCAATAAGATATGATGCTCATTTGAGAACATTTTATGATAGAATAAGAAACAGGAGAGGTCATGCTACAGCCATAGTTGCAACCGCAAAAGAATTACTTGTTATTATATAGCATATACCTGACTAAAAACGAACTTTATAGATACATAGACAAACAGAGATACGAACGAAAACTACGGAAATTAGAACAGAGATAAATAAAAAGAAAAAATCAACCTGGATACCCGCTGCCTATATATTCCTAGCATAAGATATATTTGAAAAACCTTATCAGAATGAAAAATATATTAAAAGATGGCAAAGCAGGATACCAAAGAGTACCAACATACAACGAGATTTTTATGGATGTAAATTATATGCTATGTTTTCCGTAAAATAATTGTGTTTGTTTAGATACAATAACATCTTCAACTACCACTCAACTATGAAAAGCAATCCGCAAGTGTGTGAATATCCATAATGAAAATCATTGCAGAGCGATCACAAATATTTTACAAAAAGTATAATGTACCTCCATGTTTATACAGCTATTAATATAGCCTAGCCTTGGAATTACTATGCAACTATAAATAGATAGTATTTTGATGAATATTAATATAAGAAAAAGAAGATTTAGTAAAAATATGTGATGAATTGGTTAACAGTCGAGTAAAGAGGGTTATATGCTCTCTTCTGTAAACTAACACTGCTTGTTTTCATCAACAAAATTATTGTTGTATCTTTAATTCATACTCAAAGTGTTAGAAATCAATGAATTTAAACAAGCACCTTCTCTTTACATTAAGGATTAATCATGTATATACACAACTATTAACCTATTCATCGGACGATACATTATTAATACATTAAGTAAATAGATCATAATTAAATTTGGCTCTGTTTACTTAACTATAAATCTATAGCCATAAAACGTTAAACCTGTTATGATGTTTAAACGAAATAGAACACCTTTTAAATATATAATATATGCATTGCAATTATACTTTTCAGATTTATCATTAAGAGGGGCGCCCAAGAGACTTTCTTATTTTATCAAAGGAAATCATACAGCCATATGGAAATGGATTCAACTTTATAAGCCAAGGCAAGCATTGTAAAAGAGAAAAAAAGGAATATAGGTGAATTTGTTATCGATTAAACTTTAATTAAAGTCGGAAATACGTATGCTTGAATTTGGGTAGCCATTGCCCCATATATAAAGAAATTCTCAGTATACATTTTTTATTTGAAAGAACAATGCTTGTTGCAGAACAATTTTTTAAGTATTTGATTAACAGATATGGAAAACATCCAATTTCAAGTGATGGATGCACATGGTATCCACCACAAGCTTGCAAAATTCTGAATATAGATCATCATATCCATTCTCCGTATGAGAAGAGCATTGTCGAAAGGACAATGCAGTACATAAAGGACAGAATTGAATGTTTTGATGACTATTTTCCATGTAGAAAAAACAAATGTAAATTAAAGCATATAACAAATTGGTTCAAACTATTCATTGATCATTTATAATAATGAGATAATGATTAAGTAAACAGAGCCTTAAATTTAGTAATCAAATATAAATAGTAGTAGATTAACGAATCATTTAAGACGCCTTGGATCTCCAAATCTATCTTTTTTGTTGGATTTGTAACGAAACTTTACAAACAATATAGATACAATTACAGCAGCTATTGTCACACCAATTAAGATAAATGATAATGAATTATTTTCTGAAATGGCTGGCATAATAGATTTTGTTTGATTGTTAGTTGATGAATTAGTTGTAGCTGTTGCATGAGGGTTAATAGATTTTGTTTGATTGTTAGTTGATGAATTAGTTGTAGCTGTTGCATGAGGGTTAATAGATTTTGTTTGATTGTTAGTTGATGAATTAGTTGTTGTAGAAGCAATAACAAAATCAACAAAAAAATTATAAAATGAAGATAAGAAAGAAAAAATCAAAAAAGAAAAGATAAAATATCTAAATATTTTAATCATGACATAATAATAAAATGCTTATATTTATATAGTAATTCTTCTTTTATAGTCAACATTTTATTAGTACTCTTTATCAATTTATGAATATCTATATAGATGGCTCTAAAGTTAAGATCAAAAATTCTTTTTGTAAAAGGTTTTAATTGCACTGGTCAAACAATAATTCGATTTGCATACTAAATTTACGCTCATTTTGCAAAAATTTATTGTACAACTGCCTACACAATAAAATTCTATGAATTAAAATATTTTCCAATTTCTTAACTTTATAGAGCCTTCTAGGTACATTTTATAATTATAATATTCAAAAATGTGTCAATATCTGAGACTTGATCAAAATATTATATGTGTATTAAAAAGCCAAAAATAATGCTTTATTGAATAACTACGAATATCGATTTTATTATCAAAAATAATTAATTAATAGTTTACTTGAATACGAAATGCTAAGAATTCAAATGCATTTATTATAATTTTTTGGAAAAGCCTGAGTTATTCGATAAAGCATATATAGCAAAAAAATTGAAATTATACAAGGATATATTTTATTGGGAAACCAAATTAATTGAGATCTATTGATCTCAACTACTATTAAATACTGTTGGAAATACAACAATTAAAAAATACTTTGTTGCATAACTCTGAAAATCGTTTATTAACGATTGAATTATGTTATCGTACTACGATTTCCGAATTGATATTTCATATACTTGATCTGAATGTGGCATACAATTACGAAAAAAATGAGTTATGCAACAAAGCATTAAAAAACATTTATTGAATAATAACATTTTGAGGTATCAACAAATGTATAAAATAATTTAACGTACTGTAACTACATTAACACATTAGCACCTCAAATGAAAAAATTATAATTTGTAATAAGTATATCGAATAATCCTTCGATAGGAAAGTGATAAAAGAAAAATTTAATTTACTATGACTATCTTTATTAACTTAGACCTAAATGGAGCGATTTTCTAATAGCTTATTAATTTGTATAATCTATTTATTAATATTTTACAGGTTTTGGAATGTCTAACTTCTTTTTTGCTTTTTCTTAAGTTTTCCAAATTTTTCGAAAGCATCATCTTTTGATTTCATTATTATTTCAAAATTTGGAGGATTCAATTTCAAAGCCATATCATAGCATTCAAGGGCTTGTTCATAATCTCCGATCTCATGAAGAGTTTTTCCTTTATTAAACAAATAATCACTATCTAAAGGATTCAATTTCAAAGCCATATCATAGCATTCAAGGGCTTGTTCATAATCTCCGATCTCATGAAGAGTATATCCTTTATTAAAAAAATAATCACTATCTAAGGGATTCAATTTCAAAGCCATATCATAGCATTCAAGGGCTTTTTTATTATATCCAATTTTTGAAAGTGCGTGTCCTTTGTTGTTTAATGCAGGATCGTATTTTGGATTAATTTCCAATACTTTATCAAAGCATCCAATTGCCTCTTTATATCGATCTAAATTAAATAAAGATTTGCCTTTACCAAAGTAAGCATTTATATTTGATGGATCCAAGTCCAGCATATCATTAAAACATTCCAATGCGTTATTGAATTCTTTTTTTCTAAATAAATTATCGCAATTTTCATAAAGTTCATCATTCTTACTTATAATATCACTTCTAAAAATCATTCCCAAAGTTATATCATCATTGCTACCTTTTATTGAAGTTTCACTAAGAATATTTTTTAAGCTGCTCCGTATATTTCCATAACCATTGCACTGCTTTAATCTTTTAAGATAATCTTTACCTATTTTAATAAATTCCTGCTCGTCATTATAAGAATTAGAATAGCCGTCAGTTGACAAAAGAATGAGCGAAGGTATATAATCTGAATTTTTATCCAGTATTTTCATATGAACTTTAAATTCCAGCCAGCTATTTACCATACATAATGATGTAGTTTCATTTGATGAAAATATATTATCTTTTTTTATTGGAATTTCTACTTTTCCATTTCCCTCATCATAAACCATCAATATATCACCATCACCAATTTGGATCAGAAAACTATAAAATTTTGTTATTGCAGTTATTAATAGAGTCGTTCCATAGGCAATAGTTTCATAATCGTTGAAATTCGATTTCCCATTATTATATATTTTTTTTAAATCATCCGATTCCTTTTCACTAAAAGGATTTCTAAAAATATCTTCTTTTACTAAAGATTGCCATTTTGATACCAAGATATTCGGTAGTTTGGCCTCTGCCATATTTTTTATTGCTGAAAATTTTTTATTGTCAGGTTCATTAAAATTATGACCAAGAAATTCATTTATTATTGAAATTGCAACTTTCACTGCAATTTCAGAACCTTTACCACTCCTAAAATGAATAGACGACCCATGACCATCTGCAATTGCCAAAACAATAGGAGTATCTTTTCCACCTTTTCCAGGTTCAGGATAACAGGGAGACCAATAAATTGCATCTTGATTTTCTTTATGTTTACATCCTCTTACGGAATCGCCTAATACTATCCATTCAGGATACTCTGTAGATACCATAAGTATTCAAAACCCTAAGAGCAAATCTCGCCAGTCATTTTTTCAAAATATATTTTTGTTCCAATTGCTATTTGGATATTTTTTCCCGGATCTATTTCATAAAAACTGCCTTCCTTTGTTGTTGTCGTCCATTTCTTATTTGAAAGATTTTTCAATCCAAAAATACTAGGATTTGTGGGATGCCTTGTTACTTCTGCTATTGGGTTTGAAAAATCATATAGTGAATCTGGATTAATATGATGAGGATATAACTGAGTTATACCCTTATTATTATAATTAATCATGATTATTTTTTTGCCTATGCTTAAATGTAAAGGTAAAACAAAATTATTCTTACACCCATAGCATTGTTTACCATGAGTATCTGATTTGTCCTTTTCAGGATCAAAAAAATTTTCAAAGCCGCAAATGTGGCAATAGCATATTAAATCTCTCAGAATCACCAAATATTTTTGCCATTCGCCTTCTCTCACCCTTTTATCAGAATCTTTTAAACCTTCTGTAAATGCGCGTACAAATAACTGCTGAAAAAATTGTGGATACATATTCCAATATATGTTAGCATTATTATGAAATTGAGGATCAGGTCTATTAGATGTATCATTTGGATCAAATATGAATATAGCTTTATCTCCATAAAGTTTATCCATAGCGTCAAGATCTAAATTATGGTATTCTAAATCCTTTTTTCCTTCTAAAGGATGATTTAAAAACAAAATAAGAAATATCAAAACAGATAAAGAATATAAATCGGTTTGTTCATTTGGATATTTTTTATAAATCATTATTTCTGGAGCCATAAATCGAGGAGTGCCCCAAATGCTACCCTCTTGCCCATTTATTACAATATTATCCGTATCACCTATTCTTATATCTCCATTTTTAGGATTAAAAAATACATTATTAAGGGAAATATCCATATAACACAAACCAGAAGAATGAAGAAGTCGAAAGTTATGTGCAATTTCAAAACACGATGTTATTAAAACTTTGAGGGTTGGCTCGACTTTTCTAGTCAGCCATTTGGAGAAGCTTATGAAATCACTTTGTAAAAAAGGCATAACATATCCAAATCCATTCATTTTTGAATCTTTGATAATTTGCAATGGCCATAGAAATTTATCGCTTGGACTACCCCGGTCAATTAACTCTGAAATAATATTGTATTGCATCTCTGTGGTCATATGAGGATAATACCATTTTAAAGCCAAATTCGTATTTTCTGAAGATAAATGATAAACCTCTCCTTGAGTCCCAGATCCCAAAAGTTTTCCAATTGTATATTCTAAACCTTCAAAATGTATTTTACCAATTCTTTTATCCAATTCTAATGTTCCAATCATAATACAAAAACCTTCAAGGAATTAATTTCAAATAAAATATTTGAGTATTCGTTCATATTTAAGTTACCACGGAGGTACTTGACTACCATCACCTAATGAATCAACATTTGTAGAAAGAGGAGGAATTTGATCTCCTGAATTTTTATTTGCAATTTTGCTTGGTGGAGACGAAGCATGTTTTAAAACAGCAGTTGATGACCATTTTATATAATTTACTAACTGTTCAGCATTTTTTGCTAATAGTGGTTTAATTTCATTATTTCCAATGAATTTTTGCATAACATTTAGATCAACTTGATCCCCATCACCTATTGCTATAGCAATTTTGATTGCTCGCTGACCCCAAAACTGTTCTAAGAGATGTTTTAATCCTTTATTGTAATCATCTGTAGGCATACCATCAGTTACAAGCACTATTACAGGGGGCAATCCACGTTCTGACATAGGAGGTATTTTTAGAGCATCTGCTAGCAGTTCAAACGCTCTACCCATATGTGTTTCTCCATTAGCATCAAGATTTATCCATTTAAATTCCGAAATAGGCGTAGGAGGGTTTATAATCCACTCTGCACCGTTTGAAAATTTTAAAACCCGTATAAGTATATCAGCATAAGGATTATCTTCTGCTACCTTTTGCATGTGAGGAATAATTTCTCTAATTGCATTATTTAGAGCTTGTATTTTACCATAATCTAACATTGATGCAGAGGTATCAATTACAAATGCAAAGTGTAAAGGCCTTTTAGCTATTGCACCTCCGGGAAGATTAGTCATAACAATTTTATGAATGGGTAACAAATAAATTTATTGGAAAAAATTTACAATAGCATGATATTGAAATGAAGTATTCTTATATTACTTTTAATTAAATTTAATAATTATTTATATTATAAAAATATGTCATATTTATTTAACAAAAAATTAAATATATAAATAATACAAAGTGAATACCGTATATTAATGATGTTGGATAGATATTTGAATTCTTCTTCAAAGGTGAATAAATGATAATAATAAAGAATATTTCGAAGAAGAAATACGAATCAATATTTTCTCGATTCATAGGGAAATTTAATAACATCGTCATAAGTCATGTAAAAATTTTTTTTAATAACAATAATTCGATATTTCAATCACTTAAAATTATTTTAGTAATTGCGCAAAAGTTGAAATTACGAATTAGTTACATTTTTTTTAGTATCAGACATTTTACAAATATTAAATACAATATAGTATGAAAGAGGTTTATATAAACGGCAAATAATTCTTATGATTTTAAAGAAAATGCAGGAAGTGTAATAGGTGTAGGTATAGAAGGCAATGGAAATTATATTGCAAGGACTATGAACATAGGAATTCTCCCAGATAAATTCATAAAAAGATTATTAGCAGTAAAAAGTGATAGCATTCTTGTAAACGATAATGAAGCAAAAAAACTTGAGAAAGAGTTTCTCAAAATGGGAGAAGAAATAAACAATATAATAGAAAAGATTAAAAAAATCGAAGAAGAAAACAATATAAATGCAAAAGCTCTCCGAGACAACAATAATGATGAGATACCTATATCAGAAATACATATAAAGCGAAGAATCATAAAAATCTTTGAGTTTTTTAACCGGGGTAGAAAAAGGCAAGAATATGAACCAAATATTTATTATAAAAGAGGTTTTGCCCTAAATTCGATTGGAAAATTTGAAGAGGCATTATTATATCTTGAAAAGGCGTTGGCATTAAGACAAAATAATCCGGAAATCTTGATTAGCATGAGCTATTCTTATAGATGTCTAAAAAAATATGATATAGCTATTGAATGTTGTAATAGGGCTTTAGAAATAGAAATTAATAATACAAAGGCATGGTCAAAGAAAGGAAAACTTTTATACGAATTGTTCAAATTTGAACAGGCAATCGAATGCTTTGACAAAGCACTAGAAACTAATCCATCCGATATTGACTCTTGGAAAGATAAAGGTAAATGTCTATTCAAGATAAATAAATTTGAACAGGCAATCGAATGCTTTGACAAAACAATAAAAAGTAGACCTGATAACGATCGGGCGTGGTATTATAAAGGACTATCTTATAGATATCTAAATAAACACAAACAGGCAATCGAATGCTTTGACAAATGTATTATTATTAATCCAAAAGATTCAGATAGTTTGTTTGAGAGAGGGCGTCTAAAAATTATCAATAAAGATAAAAGCAGAGGAATAATGGATTTAAAAAATGCAATAGAAATGAATAATATAAAATATGTATCAATGATTTATTCTGATGAACATCTTATCAGTTTTATCAATAATACTGAATTTAAAAACATGATAGAAGAAATTAACAAAAAGTGAAATTTTTTTCATTTTGTTCTTTAATAATTAGAAATATAGAACATTTTGATAAAAGGCATATAATTGATCAATAAGCCGATCTTAAACTGCTCTGTTGATAACTAGGTACCCATATCTTATTTTTCGAATTTATGTCATTCTTCTAAATAGACTAGATCTCTTGCATAATTAGTTGAGGCTTGGTCATAATTCAAATCTATTTTCAATATGGCATATAGCTTAAAGCTAACTCTTGTAATATAATTTTTATTAAAACTGTCCCAAATGTTAGATCTTGATCGAATAAAAGAATCCATACTCTTTAACGTTCTGTGTTTGATAGGTTGTATACCATGGACTAGTATACCAAGGAGGAAACGTGACAGACCGTATGTATATACTCCACCAACAGTAATTCTAAGATGCTTTATTGTCAGAATATGAATTAGGCTGGATTCAAACAATGCATCACATACTTTTCTTAAGTTGGACTGCTGTCAGTATAACCACAAACTAGCATTAGTCTGTGGATTAGTATCCATCCCATGTAGTAGATGTACATTTGATAGACGATTGAAAACCATGTCTGCTACTGATATAAAAGAAAGAATATCGACAATGGGATATCTGTTTGTTGTAGAAGGATTAGTAGTAGACCTTTCTGTATCAGCAATAGACAGAGTAATCTGATAAAAGCAAATGGTCATGTATGGCATACATAATCCATATGAAGAAAGGAGGTGTGAACCATGTCCTGGTATCGATACTGATGCAAGGTGGTGGGAATACAGTCACACCAAGGGATGGGTTTTTAAATACAAATCACATCTTACCCTACGACGACGACAGATGTAGAAAAGATTATAGTACCATTACAGCGGCAGATGTAACTACTGCTAATGTACAGGATAACCCGATGTATGTGCCTTTAACATCACCCTCATCATAATTGTATTCTCTTTATCATATGTATTGTACATATAGCTGGTCCATCAGGCTATGACGATAAGAAATTGTATGAATATAGCAAGAAGATATTGGGAACATATCTATTGGTTTGTCCTCTGTTAAACGATGTGAAAGTACTCCCAAAGAACAGCTTGAGCTGCTATGCTTTTATCAATTTGTATTGGGACAGGCGACCATTATCTATAGCCCGAGAAGGATATCGGTAGAACCGCCATTGATAGAGAATATATCAAACTGTATTTATGATAGACCCATTCTCAGCACTTAGATTTCATAAAGTATCTGCAATGTACTGATATCAGTTTTATTATATCAGCTATGGTATATTATAACTGTAAAACTAAAAAAACAAATCCAAAATCAATAAAATATATGCTTGGGACCGGTTGACTTGATGTTGAGGATAACGATAGAAGTATCGAATTATGACACGGCCTTATTTAGTTATTATATAGGAGGTCGATTCTTAATATATTATCCTTATATGATGCTTAATATGATTATAGAAGAATTTGACCGATTTATTGACCACCTTGACCGATGATATGACCTGATTGACCGCCAATTTGAACATTTTTAAAAAAATAGTTAACCGCATGATGGATAAAGATGATCGATTCATCACGATCAAACAAATACATATCTGAGCAAAATGTCTGCAAGGCATTCACGAATCAAAACCGATGACACTGGTATTTCAGGAGTATCAATAAAAAGTTTATTGGTTATACTATTTATTTGAGGATGGGTCATAATTCATAACAAATAAAGCTAGTGCTTTAGAGTATCATATTTTGATTGAAAGAAATATTGTCCAGAAGATTAGAAGTAATTAATTCATCATCCATTCTAATTAGTATTTTGATTCTGATTGGGTTGATTACTTTTTCAGATAATCCTATCAAAAAACATCCTCGTAATAGTCGAGGTAGACCTTACGTATACTCAACAACAATAATCCTCAGATGTTTTATTGTACGTATCTGGTTTCGTCTTGATTCAAACAGGGCATTGCATCACTATCTTTCAATCGACTTATCGTACAACAGAAAGGTGATGAGAGCTTGTGGATTATCTGAATCACACTTACCAAGTAGACGAACCTTTGATAGAAGATTAAAGACCATTTCTATCAATATTAAAGAAAGAATATCAACTATGGGACACTTGTTTGTTTCAGATGGCATAATCAATCCTCATATCCTTGCAACAGACAGCACCCTTATCAAAGCCAAAGGTCATGTTTGGCACAAATCCTCGATGGATAAAGGAATAGTACCTCGTTCAGGCATCGATACAGACGCAAGGTGGGGTTTTAGTCATACGAAGGGTTGGCTATTTGGATATAAACTGCATATGATATCAAGTACTGGTTCCATCGTTGTACCTTTATCAGCAGATATCACAACTGCCAATGTACAGGATAATCTGGTTTATCGAGTATTAACATCTAGTTTGCCATCTACAACATTAAAGAAAACACACTATATGATAGCAGATCCTGGATATGATGACCAAAATCTATATGATTTAAGCACACGGTTAGGTTTCCATCTTGTATGTACTGTACGTAGATACAGAACTACATCAGAAGAAAGACTGAATCTTGTCGATTTCTATGAATCAGCATTAGGACAGGTAATCTATTCAAAAAGAGGTACGTCTATAGAACCACTGATTGAACATATCAAATCCATTTTTAGGATAGTCCCAGTACCTGTAAAAGGATATGATAAGGTATGTAGTATCGTATTGCTGTCCATATTACTCTATCAGATACTTGTTTATTTCAACTGCAAGATGAAAAAGAACAACCCTAAAAGAGCAATCAAGCATATGATAGGATGTTAATCGATTTAGAATTGATGACTATTAGATAATATTGTTAAAATGAATTATGACCCGTCCTCATTTATTTAAAAAAGCCTCGATATTTTTTTCTGAATTATCTGACTTTATAAAAATAGGTACATTTTCAATTCCTGTTGCAATATAACTGGATAAGAGCCATTCACCTGGTGCAAATTCTAATGTTTTCTCTAGAATTCCGTTGTCAATTGTAAATGTATTACTAACGACATTTCTATCATATGGTCTTGGAAGGGTCCCAACAAAATATGTATGGAGTTGCTGTAAAGCACTAGTATTCAAATAGGCAATTCTTTGAGTTGCGATACATCCTCCTAAACCATATTTTCTTCCCTGGCGCAATAAAGTTTCAATACCTTCACTACATTCTCTATCAATCCCGCGAGCATTAGATAAATCGCGAATAAATTCTTGAGCTTCATCAAATACAAAAAGTATGTGAGGTTTAACTTTAAATTGCCTTTTTCTTCTTTTAAGCATTTCTTGAGTTATTGAAATAGATAATTCTTTGATGGTATATGGATCGGAGATAGAAATACAAACAAGTCTTGTATCGCCTTCAAGTAACTTTAGTATATCATCTTCTGTCATTCCTTCATCATAAGGTTTTGTACCAGCGATATTTACCGCCACTTCTCTATCGCTGTCACCATCTTTATCTTGTTTTTTTAATCTGCTTACAAGTGTACTTCTGCTAAAAGCCCATGCATATAATCCAGACTTGTCATTAACCTTAAAAGTTTTAATTGCCTCTGTAGCACAAACACTCAAAACTGTTACGAAATTCTCATCAATAAAACTTGATTCTGTTAATTTATTGCTGACCATATGCTGGAAAATTGTATTATGTATTTGATTTATTGCATCTAAATAATGAGGTTTGCCTCCTACCTCATTTTTTAAATCATTTAGTTCATTTAATACTTCTTTACATTTAGGGGTAACTGAATATGGTTTAACAAAATTGGTTACTAGTCCTTTTTCAAATATGACATCTAGCCCTTTTTTGGACCTTTCATCATCTTCAAATTCTCGTGGTTTTACAACCGAAACATAAAATTGGTCTGTGTTATTTACCTTGTTTTCCAAAATTATTTTAGACTTTATAGAACCATCTGCAAATATATCCGCAAGGAGAAATGGATATTCGCATGATATATCAAATAATATTATCTTGGTATCAGCAGTATTTTTTAAAATCTTTCTTAATAAATTTGATAAAAGATTACTTTTTCCACCTCCAGTAAATGCAAATATACCAAAGTGGTACCTTACCAAATTATCAAAATTAATATATATTGGAATTTTATCCTCAGAATCCTCGAACATTTTAATTGTTCCTATTTTGAGGCTTTTTTGTACATCAAGGGGTAGGGAATCCATTTGAACATTCATCTTTTTTAATACTTTTTGATTGTACATTTGGCTAACAGTTTTAGCATTTAGCAAGAAAACACTGTCACCTATTATTGGATAAGAAAACCCTCGAACGTATTCATATTTTATTTCATTATCTTTGTTTTTATCTATAGATACTACTAAATCATAATTAATTGGAATTGTACTTAATTGAATCATCATTGTTGATTTATCATCCGTGTCCCAATCTTCAACAGATTGTTCTATTACTTCAAATTGCATTGGATAGTATGTGTGATCGGAAATTCCTCGAAGACCGTAATGATCAGGCCATATTCTTGAAGCAACTAAAAGTGTATAAATTTGCTTTAGCTGTCCATCGTCTTTCGATTGGAGATTTTTATTTTTAAAATTTCTAACTGCAAATATCATCCCTTCCTCTACAGAACTCATTATGTTTTTATGATATTGAAGTTTGATTCTACAATCATATTTTGCAGAGATTGGCGCATTTTCATTCCCAAAATTATTTGATGATCTATTGGGAATAACCGCAGAAAGACGAGCTTTTAAAATATCATTTAAATTTGTAAAAAGTAATCGAGAAATCTCTTTAGTTATATTGTCAAGTTCAATATAATCATCATCTATTTGACTCGTATTCATATCTCTTCTCTCTGAACGTATTCATATAAAATAAAAAGTTCCGTAGATTTTTTTTATTAGATATCAAAAAGGTGGTAGAATCTACAATTTTTCTAAATTCTTCATTGTGCCATTTCGCTACCTTGTCGGCAATGTATAAGGCTTTATTATGCCCAAATGATTCTGCAATGCTAGGACAAGACATTGATTTTAAAATTGATATTACTAAATTTTGAATAGGATTTGGCGTTTTGTTGTCCTTGTACAATATAAAATCGATTTTTTCTTCACTACTATATTCATGAATGAACTGGACAATATTTTCACTATTTTGAATATCAAATGGAGGATAGACAAGTCTATCTATGAATAAAACATTGCTTCGTAGTCTATTCTCACTTTTTGCCTGTTCTAGCTGAACAAACGACCTCAAAAAAAGTTTATTAGTGGTTATTTTATTTTTAATTGCACCGCTTACATATCCTTTCCTTTTTTTGGTATCTGGTATTGTCATTACAAATGCGGAATCATATTCCATCAAGGACCATGGAATATTCAAGTTTTCATAATTTAATAAACTAACGGTTTGAAGCAACATTCTATCACTATAAATAGTATCACTAACATTATTATTGGTGTTAGTTTTATCACCATCACCATCACCATCATTATCTTCAGTTTGGTTTATCGCCCATAAAGAATTTTCAATTCCTACTGGCAATAAATGATTTGAAAAGTCTCTGGCTATCGTATCTTTTGTAATGCCAATTAAAAGTATATTATTTTTCCAACATTCTTCAATGAGCAGGTATAATGAAAACAAGGTTAGAAATGATAAATCGGTTGTAGTGATCCATTCTTTTCTTTCTTTTCCATTGACATTTTTGATTATGGTAAATGGATCCTTTTCGTTTTTAAAAATTTGATTTCCTACTGTATCAACTAATTTTTTTGTTCTAGAACCGGTGGATTGATATTTCTCATTAATTTTATAATGATTATTTTCTTTTATGATTACATCTTCGTCTATCCATTTTTTGAGATATTTTTCAATTCTTTTGATTCTTTTTTCATCATTATAATCTATATCTAACAATTTACAAAGAAATGGTAAATCTGCGGACTCATTTTCTAAAATTTTAAAAAATATTGAATATCGTAAATAATCTCCTCTAGATGGAGGAATTTCCAATAATCTATTGTAAAGGAAATGTCTTGCAAGGGTAAAATCATTGATATCAAAAGGAATATTATCGATATCAAAATTAAGTAAAGAGCATGTTTCGCTCCAATCGCTTCTTTTTGATGTATCAGTTAATAGACTTGAATACATATTTGATAAACTCCTATCCATAAAAATTACATCAGTTTGTTTTGATGATGCCATTGTATATGCTAAAAAAAATTCTGAAAAGGTCATGAGTGATTTAGATATATTAGTATTGTCTAGAATCGCTTCTTCAGTAAATTGATTCAAAAGTGAATTATATTGGTTTTGAGAATCATAAAATGATGTATCAATTTCTGGAATTTTATTTATAAAAATAGGAACACAGCTGGAAATCTCTTTATCTTTATCTAAAAATTTTTCTTCATAATTTGCTTTTATTTTCCCACCTCCATCATTATCTTTGCAAAAATCAAGTGATCCTGAACATGAGTAAGCACCAGCATAAAAGAGGACCATATCAAAAAATTGCGTAGCATATTCTGTTCCGTCAATAGCAACAAAATTAATAGATTCTTTATCAAAAAAGTCTTTTGAAGTATCAAATGCATTCAAAGTATCGAATTTATCAATAATTAGATTTTTAATTAGTTTTTCATATAAAATGGAGTTTTGCTGGACTTGTTTCTGAAATTCTTCAATTTGAATATTAGCAGAACTATTTAGGATATTTCCAGTTTTAGATATTCTTTCTCCCAATCTTGATATCTTGAAAGTATTATTATTTTTACCATCCAACAATGCATTTTATTGTTTGTTTGAATTAAAAGGTTTAAGTAAATATTTTCCACCATTACTATTTTCATATGATTTTCTTAATAAAAATCGTAGAAATATTATAGACTTCATTGTAAATTCATAATTTAGATAATTCTGAGAATGTTTTTTATTGTATTCTCGTCTAATTTTAGAATCCAATTTAAAAACAATTTCTTTGGTGATTCTATTATATTGTATAGTCATTATCTCTTTTTATCAAAAGGTTATAAATGATCAGCTAACAAATGGCGAAAAAGGGTCAAAAATTCAGAAGAATTAAGGATAAATCTCTACATATGGCTCTGTTAACTTATCGGGTCATCAAATAAGTGTTAACTAGCGGGTCATAGACTAATATAAAAAAGCATCTAATATAGAGTAAATCGAAAATCTATATGATATAAAACACAAATAATATACTCTTCTATATGAAGAGCAATACAAAATAATAAAGTTGAAGAGGACATTTCAAAAGTTATAGGAATTGAAGGATGGACAACAAGTAACGGTGAACAAGTAATCCAGATTTGATTCATAAAACGGTAGACCTGCCTAATTCTCGGACAGTTGAATTAATGATAAATAGAAAAAATGAAAGAATGCAATAGCAGAAATTCCATATTTATTCCAAATATGGAAAAAAAATTTATAAATCATCATCAACATCCTTCTTCTTCCTAGGGAATGCGGATAGTAAATCAGAGGGCGGATTAGTTAACCATTCATGCATAATTTCATGAACACTCACACTTGATAAATCACGAGGAGGTGTTTTGAGTTTCTTTTTTCTTCACCCATAATATAATGATATGAGATTAATCTATCTTTAAACATTTATATTATTCTTTAGTAAATTGATCTGTTTCAACTTTTACGTTTCCTTAGTCTTTAATATTGCAACTCCTTTTTTAGTTTCTAAATCCAATTCAGTCCCTTCTTTCCAACCCAACTCTTCTACCTTCTCTTGAGGCAATATTATCACCCACTTAGAATATTCATTTTCTCCAACTTTACGGTTGAACCTTTTTTGGAGCTTCATATAATGAATAAATCTATTAACTGCCTAATTAACATTAGGAACCTAAAACTTATATACTTAGGGCCTAAATTGAATACAAATAATCGACAAGAACAAGGACAAATGATAGCAAGTATAAAAAATGCTGTCAAAAGAATTAACGATGTTACCTATATTGTAAATTCTCAGTCAGGCAGTGGCTCATACACTATAAACCTGAATAAAATTGGCTTCGTATGTTCTTGTCCTGACCATCAATATAGAGATGTTAAATGTAAACATATCCACGCTGTTGAATTTAGTTCTGCACTTAGAGAACAGGTCCAGAGCGATATAATTATAACTCCTATTGATTCTCTTTCATGTCGTTATTGTAACTCTGAAAATATATTGAAAAAAGCTATAAGACATAACAAGTATAATAATATAGAGATACTTGTGTAAGGAATGTGGGAAACGCTTCTCATTTAATATTGGCTTTGATAAAATGCACGCTACACCTCAGATGATAACATCAGATATACAACTTTACTTTACCGATGAGTCGTTTAGAAACATTAAAAATTTCTTGAAACTACAAGGAGTGAACATAAGCCATGTTACCGTATACAAATGGCTTGGGAAATACATAACTCTTATGAATACCTATTTAGAAAAGATTAAACCAGATGTAGGTCAAGCATGGAGAACTGATGAACTCTATCTCAAAGTTAAGGGGAATACTAAATAATTATATGCTCTGATGGACGATGAAACCCGTTTCTGGATAGCTCAACAGGTAGCAGACACTAAAAACACTGCTGACATTACTCCATTGTTTAGTAAAGGAAAAGAGGTTGCTGAGACTCGTCCGAACACGTTAATCAGTGACGGAGCACCGAACTTTAACGATGCTTTCAATAGAGAATTCTACACTAACAAATGGCCTAGAGCAAGACACATCAGACATATAAGATTACAAGGTGACCATAACAACAACAAGATGGAGCGAATGAATGGAGAGATTCGAGACAGAGAGAAGACAATGAGGGGTTTGAAGAAGATGGACACACCAATCTTGAAAGGAATACAGATTTACCATAACTATATTAGACCACATGAAGGCTTAAATGGTAAGACTCCAGCAGAGGCCTGTGGGATAAAGATAGAAGGTAACAACAAGTGGAAGACGCTTATCGAGAATTCGAGTAGAGGTAATTAGAAATTAAAGAAAGCCGCTTATTTGATAATGATAATACATTAGTATATGAATTAGAGAAATTAGGGCTTGTTGAAAATATAATTAATGTTTTGATTAATGAAAGACATAAGCCAGAAGGAAAGGTTAGGTTATTCTGGATAAAAAAATTAATCAATGAATATGGATTTCCCTCATCGCATATTGATATCAATGTACCCGCGGGGGTTGGTAGAGATGCAGGTAAGAGTAATATTCCTGTTAGAGCGGACATTGTTGTCTATCGCAATCCTGTTAAAACACAGCCTATGATAGTGATAGAAACAAAAGCATATAACAAAAAAGATGGATTGGCTCAAGCTGAATCATATTCACGTAATTTGGGTTCTGAATATCACATTTGGTCTGATGGACATTATACAAGCTATTTCAAGACCGCCAAATATGCAAATTTATCAGAATCCATTGGGAATATTCCTAGATGGGTTGGAGATAAACCGCTAGTACAAAAAGTTCCTAAAACTCAAAAACTACCACCTTTTAAAGATGAAGACGAATTGAGAAAAATAGTGACTATATGTCATGATCTCATTTGGGAAAAAGAAGGACATGATCCTGCCAAAGCTTTTGACGAATTAACAAAATTGCTTTTTCTAAAACTTTATGATGAAAGAGAAGTATCAAATTATTATGAATTTGTTGTTTTGGCAAACGAACAACCAATAGACACAGCCTCCAAAATCCGGTTATTATTCGATAAAGCAAAATCTTCTGGCAGGTATAAAGATGTATTTGAATCAAAATTTACCAATTCTGACAAGGTAACAATAGAATTAGATGATTTTACAATACATACTTGTGTTCAGATACTTCAAGGATTTAGCTTAATATCTACAACGGAGAACATTACAGGTGCAGATATAAAGGGCACCATATACGAGGAAATGGTTGGAAGCACCTTTAGAGGTGAACTAGGTCAATATTTTACACCTAGAACTGTTGCGGAATTTATGGTTCGGATGCTTGATCCTACTATAAATGATAGAATTCTTGATCCTGCATGTGGTAGTGGAGGTTTTCTACTCATGGTGTTAAGATATATCAATGATAAAATTAAAAATGAAATGCCTAATCTTAATGAAAACCATCGGAATCAACTTCTAAAAGATTTTGCAATACGAAATATTTTCGGGACAGATATCAATGACAGAGTTGCCAGAGTAGCTAAAATGAATATGATTATGCATGGTGATGGACATTCAGGAATATTTAATGTCAATGGGTTGTATGTAAGGCCAGAAGATAATCAATATGCATATAGAGAAATAAAGGAAAACACCTTTACCAAAATTTTTTCTAATCCTCCTTTTGCAGGATACGAAAAAGATCATAAAATATTAGAAAAATTTGAGCTGGGTCTATCGGGTAAAGGAAAGGCCAGATCGGTGACTAAGGAAATTTTGTTTATAGAACGAATAATCACTCTTTTACAGGACGGAGGAACTGCCGCACTTGTACTTCCACAAGGTATATTTTCAGATAAGGCCTTAAAATATGTAAGATCCTATATTAAAAAACATTGTAAAATTATTGCTCTTATTGCACTACCCATTTGGGCATTTAGACCTTCGGGTACTGGTGTACGTGGAAGTTTACTTTTTATCGAGAAATGTAACAATATCCCCAAGGATTATGACGTATTTGTAAAAAAAGTAGAACATATAGGATTCGATTCTACTGGAAAACAGGATATTAATGATCTTAATGATATATTGAAAGAATTCAGACAATCTTCAAGAGACAATTTGATAAAGTTTTCTGAATTGGATAATTGTATGGGTTATACTAATACGGGTAGAATTGATCCAAGATTTTTTATCAAACAATCTAGAGAAAAGTTAAAGGTTTTCAATGATAGCTCTTTTCCACTAAAAAAACTGGAAGAAATATGTGTATTTACAAATAACTTTTACAACCCAAAAAGAACACCTGATAAAGAATTTCTATATATAGAAATCAATGATGTAGATATAAGGACAGGTAAGATAAGAAACAGAAAAATCAAAGGCAAAGATATTACACAGTCTACAGTAATAGTCGAAGAAGGAGATCTTGTAATATCTAGGAGATGGCCTGACCGAGGAGCAATATCTATAATATCAAAGGAATATCATAATTCTCTAATTGTAAAGGAGTTTTCAGTTTTAAAAGTTAATGAATCGATGGTAAACAAATTCTACCTTTACGAATTACTTAAAACTAGACATATGCGTGAGTTAATGGATATATATTCTACAGGTGAAATGTCACATAGAATTTCAGAAGAAGATTTAAAAAAGATAAAAATTCCTATTCCTGACAAAAATACTCAAGATAAAATTGTAGAAAAATACATAATTTGAGAAAATCAGCTAAAATATTAGAAGAAAAAGCATATAATTTGAAAAGAGAAGCTCATTTATCTCTATTCCAAACCCTGAATTTACCCTATATAGAAGAAGGATATGGACAGATTGAAAGAGTTACATACGATAGAATATCTTAATCTTATTTGTAAAATTATTTTAGTTGTTTCTCAGTATTAAAGTTATGACCCGAAGGTTAACAGTCTGTATAGGACCCGATAAGTTAACAGAGCCTATAATAGTTATGTTTAATAGCCATTATCATAACTATTATTCTTTTGTTCGTTTTTTTTCTTTCTATTGTAGAACTTTATAATAATTGGTGCCATAACTGCTGCAACACCTGCTAAAAATGACCACATTCCGCTTATTGGTGTTATCCAAGTACTAACAAAATTGTTCAGTATATCACTAGGACTGTAACGAGGTAAGATGGTTAATGTCAAATTTGAATTTGCAGAGATACTCTGACTCTTTGAATTACTAAAAGACTCTCCTCCTCTATTGGTAATTATGTGTGGGAAAGTTATATTTGCGGATATAGGAATGGTTATAGATTGTTCTTTATTTTCTATATTATAATCACTTGGAACCGTTATTTTCAGATTTGAAGATCCGACTCCGGAGGGAGAAAGAGAGATCCTCTTAGGTAAAAAATTCAAGGCGAGACCATCAGCTTTTTTATTTTCATCGATACTAGGATAATTGGTATTTTTTTCAATATAATTACTTGCATAATATACTTGAGTTGGAAGATCTACATTACTTTTAATGGTAACTTCAGTAGTGGTACTCTCTCCTGGGCGAAGTGTCAATGAATTTGATTTTGGAGAAAATTCAAATTGTGGTGGTGGAATCATTACCCAATTAGTAGTATCTACCAATCTACAGTAGAGATGATGGATTACAAAATAATCAGTAATATAAAACAAAAGTCGATATTGTTGTGGATAGTTTATTTTATTCAAATCCAATGAAAACGATGCATAAGTAGGAGGATTTTCATATTTTTTATCAAAAAAAGTCTGAAGAATTTGATTTATCAATAGTTCGTTCTTTATCATCCGCAGACACTTCTTTGAAGTCTGTTACCCAATGCCACTTATCATTATTATTAGTACAGTTGTTTTTCTGTTTTGAATAAATAACTCTATAATCGGTTACTCCAGCATGTTGCAGTGAATTTATAGAAATTGCCATCGTGAAGGTTATTTCGTGATATGATGGTCCACTAATTCGTAAATCTGAAAAAGGCGATGTAAGAATTAAGGGAAAGATGGTCTGAAATATATGGACAAGAATATGGTCATCCATACTATTGGGCACCCTTTATATTGATAGGAGATTGGAGATAAGAAAAAGTGTGAATTTTGCACAAATGATATCAAAAAAGATAGGAATATCGACTACAAATTATTATAATGATTTAGAACGTTATATAATATAAAAGAAATAGTTATTTGATTTCAATTCTTAATATTCTCTTTATATTAGATTCAGTAAATAGTATTTCTTGACCTATGTTAATTAATCTGGCATTACCGTCATCAGCTCTTTTAACTAATTTGGGATCACCTAGGCAAATCTCTCTTTTCTCATCCTTTCCAATAGATACTCTTTTAATCCATCCTTTGTATTCTTTATCGTCGGTAGTATAAACAATAACAGATCGTTGCAATAGTGATTTAGCAAATCCGTCCCATGCATTATCCAATCGGACTTTTTTTTGAAATATGAATCGTATAACAAGACCAATAATTATCCCTATTATTATTGATATAGCTAGAGAAACTAACACAAAATTTGTTTCAGTAACATGTATATTAATATCAGAAAAAGAAGCTAACTTGAAAATAAAAGATAAGGGTATAAAGATTATAATGCTAAATATTAGGCTATATATTGTAGTAACAAACTGATCAAGCTTTAACTCATATGAGCCAAGCCAATTTATAATTCTAAATGTTAGAAAACCTGGAACAATTAGGATCAAAAGTGTCCATATATCAGTTAACGATCCTATTGTAGTTGTTGCCATGATAAAATCTAAAAATAGGTTATTAGTTATACATCTTCAGGCACTTCTTCTGAGTCTTTTTCTTTTTCATTTAATGCTTTACTTGCATGAAGGCCTCTTCTTGTTTTTAACAGTTCTGCAGGTATTTTTTTATATCTATGATTTTTATTATAACTTTGATCATCTTCTACGGACATTCCTAATACTGTTTAACAATGTTAATTTTTAAACTTATTTTATTTTTATTGATTCTAGATATCACAAAGGTTTGCCCACTAGAAATCATGTTTCCATCTGAAATGGATTCGAAAATACAAACTCAAATTATTTACAAAGAAAATGGAAAATATTAGTATTTGTCATAGGCGAGATTTCGATTAAGGTTGGTTCTCCATATATCTTGTTACAAGTTGCTATCAAACCAAAACATAGACAAATTATTCAGATTTATGCATCTTTTAAAAGATCGAATACTTTTTGTAGCGTGTTTTATTGCATTTTTAATAGTTATCTTTGACAAATACCCAATTTCTATAAATGGTAGTGGAACATAGTATCAATTTCAAGCATTTAATTTTCTGAAACTACATAATAGTATCATTATCCATTTAAGAAAAATAAAGAACAATGCATTATATAAAGAATAGAATTGAAGGATTTGATCATTGCTTTTCCTTGCAGAAGAAAAAAGAATTGTAAACTAGGGAATGTAAAGGAATGGTTTAGTGCGTTCATTGAATTTTACAATAAAGAACAGATGTCAATTTAACGATGTATTCTTATTCTTACTATTATATATTGGAAACAATACTTCAATAAATAAATTATCGATTAATTTAAACTTTATTTATTAATATACGATATTGTAAATATTGCAAAATATCAATGATAATGATAATAAAGATATTATTATTGATTTTATTAATACATTTATTTTAAAATATCATGATCCTGTAGAATTTGTAAAACAAATTAATCTTGTATTTGATATTAGGAAAATAACGGAAAAAGAAAAATAAGTATATCTTTATTATATTGGTAAATATCTATATGAAAGTAAAAACATAAAGAGCAAAAAAATCATTTTAATGAAAGTAATTGATGATGAGCACGTTCATAAGGATGGCAAAAAATTACCAAATAATTGAAGATGGTGCAAAATCAAAGAAGAAAAATATTACAGCAGTTGAAAAGGTATTATTTGCAGATGGTGAGCATGTGATAGAAATACCGCTGTTTTTGGTTGTCTTGTAATAGTAATGGGATTTTTCCATTTATTAAAGTAACAAGAAATGCTAGAGTCAAGAAAACCAATAACACTTTTAGAAATCTGTCTGTTATATCTCAAAGAATAATGGTTTACTACCGAGATAGAATGATAGCGTAATATGGGGAGATTGCCTATTTGTAAATCTTGGCAATACTCATTAATAATTTGCAATATTTTGATACCAGTTTAATTATGCAAGGGATCTATTATTTTAGTTAAATTACTATACAAAATAACTTTAGATGCAGTGTTCGAAAATACAGTGAAATTTTATCAACCAGGATATTTAAATAAATAATAAAGGTAATGCCAAATGAATCATTTTGTGCACCATTTTTTTGTTTCTATTCTTTGAATATATCTATATCTTTTTATTATATAATGCATATGAATAATTTGGATTTATCTCCAAAGCTTTATCATTTAATGCTATACCGAATAGCATAATTAAACAAACAATTATTTTTGATATATTTATAGCTAGGTAGATTACATTAACATCCTGTAAAGTCCTTGTTACTTAACAAAACATCATTTGAAAAGATCTATCGGAATGAAGAGGATGCAAAGACAAAGGAAAGGATGTTACTTGTTCTCAATGTAGATTATCAGGGCAAGATATCTGTTCATGTAGCCACAGATCTGCATAGAAATAGAGCATGGGCTTGTGTATGGCTAAAAAGATATGATAAAGAGGGTTTAGAAGGATTAAAGAATAAGCCAAGGGCAGGTAGATCATCGGAGTTATCTGAAGATATCTGCAATATAAAAACGACGCTAAAAGAAAGCAACCATGGTTGGACCATAAAACAGGTTGAAGATCTAATCGTAAAAAAAAGCGGAATAAAATATCATCATACTCACATATACCGCATCCTTCGTAAATGAATTTAAGCAAAAGGTTCCAAGAAAAGTACATATCAATACTGCATTTCAAGAAGAGAAAGAGGCTTTCAAAAAAGGCCAAACAGATATTTGTGGATAAGCAGCAACAGGAAAGTTTCAATATAGTATCTACGGATGAATCATTCTTCTTTTATGATACTCTGTTGTAAGGCGGTTTGGATTGATGGAAATAATAGACCTATTGTGATAGTAACTGGTTCGCATAAACATTCCTGTATTTTTGGTGCCATAAGCATGGAAGGAAATCATCGGCTGTTCAGACAGTATGATAGATTCAATGGTGATACATTTCTTGATTATCTAAAGAAAATACATACCCGATTTCCAAGGTGTTATCTGGTTATGGATAAAGCATCGCCTCATCATAAATCAAAAAAGGTGCAAATATTTTGAAGAGAATAGAGATACTCTAATCCCTGTCTATCTTCCTACTGCCTCATCAGAGTTTATGATTATGGAAGAGGTATGGAACATAGCCAAAAGAGATCTACTTGTTCTACAATATTATCAATCATTTGCAGATTTTAAAAGATATGCAGATATTTCAGAACAAAAGGACTTGGTCTTGATATGAGGAACTATCTATTAAGAGATGTTTGGTAATTTATGCTAAATGGTATATATATCTTTATTATATTTTTGCAAATTAAAAAGTGCAGCACATTTGCCATTCTATACTTCATAATCTGACTTTATGCTCAAAGTTTTATCATAACACTCTATAGCTTCATTGTATCTTGCTGATTTAAAAAGAGAAACAGCTTTGTTATACCATATATTAGCATCGTCAATTGATGATTGATCTTTATTTAGGATTCCCTTTCTCTTCATTCTGCTCTCTTTTTTTCCTTTTCTAGTGTATCCATAACCGCATTTTTATGAGTAATAGCTAATTCATAATTTGGATCTATTTCTAAAGCTTTATCAAAATATTTTATAGCTTCATCAAACCTTCCTAGATTTGCAAGAGCTCCTCCTTTATCTGCCCATGCATCAGGACGATGCGGATATAACTTTATAGATTTATCATAACACTCTATAGCTTCATCAAACCTTCCTAAATCAAAGAGAGCATTACCTTTGTTATTCCATACCAAAAAGTTATCCGACTTTATCTCCAAAGATTTATCATAGAATCTTATCGCCTCAATGTATCTTCCAAGGTTTGCAAATGAATATCCTTTACCATTCCAAACAGCAAAGTCATCTGGATTTAACCTTATAGATTCATCATAGCATGGTAAAGATTCTTTATATCTCCCAAGATTGGCAAGCGAAAAACCCTTGTAGTTTAATATATTAGCATTTTTTGCATCTATGTCTAGATATCTATCAAAATATTTTATAGCTTCATCGTATTTGCCTAAAGTATAAAGAATTATACCTTTGCTATATATTGCATATGGATTGGTGGGATCTATCTCCAAAGCTTTATCAAAACACTCTATAGCCTCATCATATTTCCCAAGATTAACAAGTGTTATTCCCTTGTTAAACCATGTTCCTGAATTTCTAGGGTGTATAGCCAAAGCTTTATCATAAAATTCGATTGATTTGCTATATTTTGATAATCCATTTAGAGAATAGCCTTTATTATATAATGCATATGAATAATTTGGATTTATCTCCAAAGCTTTATCACAGCACTCTATAGCCTCTTCATATCTGCGACAGTAATTAAGTACATTTCCTTTTTCATTCCATGCCTCAACATATTTTGGATTTATCTCCAAAGCTTTATCACAGCACTCTATAGCCTCAGTGTATTTTCCAAGGCTAACAAGAGAACTACTTTTACCAATCCAAGCATCAATGAAATCAGCATCTATCTCCAAAGCTTTATCAAAACACTCTATAGCCTCAGTGTATTTTCCAAGTTTTGCAAGTGTTATTCCATTTTTAAATTCTTCTTTTTCATCCTCCTCCTTTTCCTCTGCTCTCTTTTTTCCACAATTTGAACAGAATCTATCTTCTTCTTTTGAAAATTGATAACCACAATGGGTGCAATACTTCATCATGATAGTTTGGTGGTTGTTGAAACATAAATATCAAATATAAAAAATAGAATGATGTGTAATTTTTCTTTATTAAAAAAGGTACATGAAATGCTTTGTGGTGTATCTCAATTTTTCAATTTTTTAGATAGATTTAGTTAAAGTAAGATATTGGCAAATCATACTTTGGATTTATTGCATATAGATCTATGCTAAAAAGCAGTTCATAATTATGCAACAAAGCAAAGATAACCATCCTATCAATCCTACAAGGAGGTTGTTATAATGTTTATTACATTACGTTGGAGTGAAAAGGATTTACGAGAACAAATATCATTATCATTGCCTTACAGAGAGAAAGAGAAAAATAACATGAGTTGTCTACCGAGAAGAAAAAGAATACAGCAAACCATTTCTATAAAAAGAATAGTTATATAGAGCATCTTTTGCATTTTGAAAAAATATAAGATACTTGCAGCAGATGTATTTAGAAACAAATTAATAAAGTATGACAAGATATCGAACATAGTAGCGGTATTGGTAAACTATAGATAATGAATATACTCATCACTAAAACAGATGCAAAATCTGATAGATGATGTAAATTGCTTATACTTATAGGAGATCTAATGAGGCAATATCATCAGCAACAGCATATCTATACCAATTAACATAAATCTTCAAACTGTTATTTTTTATTGTCATCTGTTTATTTTTTAATAATGCTTATAGCTAGTAATTCACTTTCATCTTTATTCATTTGACTCTTACCGCCAAAGAACCCTTCAAAAAGATCTACAGGGTTAAACAAGATGCGAAAAAAAAGGAAAGATTGCTGCTCATTCTCAACGTGGTTCATCGAGGCAAGGTATTTGCTGCCCACAGGTAGCCAGAGACGTTCATCGAAGTAAAGCTTGAACCTGTGAATGGCTAAAATGATATGATAGAGAAGGTATATTTAGAAGGATTAAAAACTAGAAAGAAAAGTGGTAGACCATCCACGAGATATTTGAAGAGAATTGCTACCAGATTAAGAAAGATCTAAAAGAAAGTAATCGTGGTTGGACCACAAAACTCGTGGTAGAAGAGTTAATCATAAAGAAAAGCGGCGGTATCAAATATCATCATATCTATAATACCCTCTGTATCCTTTTAAAATGGGGTTTTAAGCAGAAGGTGCTGTAAAGAAAGGTGCATATTAATACTATTGCATCGGAAGAAGAAAAGATACATTCAAAATAGACCGAGCAGATATTTATGGGTAAGTATATTCAACAACAACAAATGAAGAGAAAAAAGGCTTTACTATAGTATCAGATCGAAGATAAAGAGTAATGCCAATTTGTAAAAGAACACTAAATAGAATAATTAAAATTGATTATCGCATATCAAAGTTAAGTGTTTAATGTAGTAGATTTTTTATTGTAAAGTCGGTATAAAACTAGCCGATTGTTTAGCATACTTTTACTAATTGGTATGTATTGACATGGTCATATTTAGATTTTTAAAACTTTATCTTTTTAATAAAAATTTATTTGGGAGTACAAGGCATCTCGAATATTGCAAAAATGCGCGATAATGAAGACAATTTCACAAAATATATCGATGATCTGATCTTAAAATATCCTCAACCGGTAGAATTTGTAAAGCAGGTTAATTTTATTTTTGTTTATGCAAAAATAGATATAAACACAAGATTAAACTCTCTATATTATATAGGTACATATCTTTATTCGAAATATAAATTCGATCATGCGATATTAATTTTAGAAAATCTTGTTTCTATTATTGAATCTTATTTTCCTTCTTCTTCTTCTTCTTCTTTAGATAATAAAACTTTGCAGTTAAAAGCCGATTCTTTAATACATCTAGGAGCAGCAGCACAAGCACTTGGCAACTACCACCAGGCCATAGCCTATCACAATCAGGCTTTGGAGATTGCCCAAAGAATTGGGGATGTAGCTGGAGAAGGGAAATGTTATGGAAACCTAGGTATAGCCGCAGATTCACTTGGCAACTACCACCAGGCCATCGACTACCAAAACAAGGCTTTGGAGATTGCCCAAAGAATCGGGGATGTAGCTGGAGAAGGCGGGTGTTATGGAAACCTAGGGATAGCAGCAAAGTCACTTGGCAACTATAACCAGGCCATAGCCTATTATAATCAGGCTTTGGAGATTGCCCAAAGAATTGGGGAT
>JAICXY010000082.1 GCA_025934495.1 Candidatus Nitrosocosmicus sp. | reverse complement strand
GTGGAATAAAAGGAATGACGCCATCAGAAAAATTTATGAAATCTTTAAAGCAACCGATATTGATACACTAAAACAAGACAAAAAAGTGTCAGTCATGTTGGTACATTGTTTTGTCAACCATGTCTGGAAGTACAACAATTATCTATATATTACAATATTTCAAAACAGATAATACTTTCTAATTATACCAGACTATGGCAATCCGTATATCTTAAAGTAATTATCTTTATATATTGTATGCATGTTTGTACAAAGAATTCTTGTCGGATATGATGGAAAAGAGCAGTCCGAACATGCATTAGAGTTAGCTATTGATCTTAGTATGCAATATAACGCAGAAATACATCTTGCATTCATAGTTCACGAGCCATTTCAAATGGCTGACCCAATGTCCGATGAAGTAAATGAATCTTTTGTAAAGATTGGTCAGAAAACTCTTTCAAATGCAGTGAGAACTGTAAGAAAACGGTCTATAATACCAGTTACACACTTAGAGAATGGAAATCCAGGGAAGAAACTCCTTGAATTAGCAGACAAGATAAAACCTGACTTGGTTATACTAGGTATGATGAAACATTCATTGTATGAAAAGACATTAGGTTCTGTCTCCTCTTATTTTTTGAATTCTAAGCAATATCCTCTTATTCTAGTACCATAATATGCATATACCCATGCTCTTAGACATACATCCATATCTACCTATTTTATAAGTGAAATATACAAAATAACAAAAATAAATGCAGTCATAATGTAAATTAGATACAAGCCAAGTCTACCGGGCATAACTGTCATGGCAGTATAAAACGAAAGAGAAAGAGCATATTTAGTTAGTGTGTCGTAGATCTGTTTGAAAACATCCAACACCTCTACTTCAACAAAATATTCTTCTGGTGACAAAATTATAGGACGTCGAACTCCTCCTATCTCCACTATTTTTTCTTTAGTTTTAAACAGGAATTTTAACATAATTCTAAGTGGTGTACTATAACTAAATGAGTTATATAGTTCGGAGGAAGTAGCAGAAGGTTGAGTTTGACCACCAAACCAGCCAAATGTACGCCTTATTCTCCATTTGTCACCAAGCCTCGAGATCGCAACTGGTACAATCATTAGACATACCATGAAGACAGCGGTAAAAGTTGGAGAAAATCCACCAAATGGTTTTCCAGATAATATGACAAAATAGGTTGGAATCCCTAAAAGTCCTGTAACCAGGCTATCAAATACTTTAGTATGCAGAATCTGAGATAGACTATTGGATGCGAGCAAGAAGATAACTGGTGCGGCAACTCCTATTCCTAATATCAAAAAAAGAAAGTAGTAAAAGATTCCCTTGATAGATTTTGACCTTTCTATTTTACTTTTTGTCTCTTTTGTTTCTAAATCATCTTTCATCTCAGGCCAAATAATACCAAATCCATATGCCTTGGTCATAGCTATAATGATTATACCTGCCGCCAATGCAGTAATTGCTCCTACTATGGTTCCAATTATTTGGCTAGCAATATCGCCAAATCTAAATGATTGAAATAACGTCTCTAAAATCATCCATTCAGATACAAATCCTGCAAGTGGTGGTACTGCAGATAACGAGAGTATTGTAAAAAGTCCCGGGAAATACCCTACTTGTCGCACTGTTTTGGATATGGGATTTTGATTGTTCAGATCAAAGCTCTTCTTGATCTTACTTATCCATCCCATTACTAGAAATAGAGATGCTTTCGAAATTGAATGAGAAAAAGCATGATACAAGGCTGCAATCAAAGCAAAATCTCCAAGTAATGTCAAATGATAATATGATGCAAGAATAAAAGTACCTACAGCAACAAAGATTAACCCATTATTTTCTATAGTACTGTAAGCAGGTAGTCCTTTGGTATGTTCTGATACAGATGCAAAAAGCGAACCAAGTAATGCGGATATTCCACCCATAACAAGTGTAATCCAACCCCACCACAATTCGTATTGTCCAAGGTGAACAACGACGTTGATAAAGCCATACACCCCCATCAAAGTCAACGTAGATGAAAGGAGAGCTGAAGCATTCGAAGGAGCATTTGAATGAGCTATTGGCAGCCATTCACTCATATGAAATGGAGCTATACCCATCTTCAAGCCAAATCCAATCAGAGCCGTAACTAGAATCCATGAACTTAGTGGTCCACTGGCGTGAATTGCAGAGGATGATGATGCAAGAAAATTAAAATTCCCAATAGATGAAAATATTCCAGAAAAAGAAAGCATGATAAAAACTGTGCTTACTTCTCCAAATGCAAGAAAAAGGAATGCAGCCTTGCGTATTGTGTCAGCATTACCCTTACCTTTGAGAATCATGAAAAAAGATGCTATAGTCATAGATTCCCAACCTACAAGAAATGATATACTGTCACCACTCAGTATAGTTACAACCATTGATAAGATTGTAAAAATAAGTAATGAGGAAAGATCATTTGTATAGTCCTCATCGTCATATCCTATAGAATATACACATGTTCCAAGCCATACAAAGCAAGAAATAAGTAAAAAGTACGAATTAAATGGCGATACGAAAAATTCAAATGAACTAGTTTGGGTTGTCTTCCAAAGATCAAATTCTAAACTAGAGCCTGTTAACAGCACCAATAATGCTAATACGATTCCAAGAACAGAACCAATTATTCCAAAGAAATATGAAACTTTCTTTGATATGCGACCTATTAAAGATCCAATAATGAATGATATAAACATCCCAATGAAAATAAAGATTGGTAAGAGATTCATTATTTCTCAATCCGGCGGATTATGTTTCTCTTCTGCAGTTTGTTGTTTATTATTTTTCCCCATAGATAACAATAAACCCTCAAGAATTTGAATCGGAGTAGGAGGACATCCTGGAACTGTGACATCTACAGGAATTACATCATGAATAGGAGATACAAAGCTTTCAGTATCTTGGAATATGCCTCCACTTATTGAACAGGCCCCTATTGAGATTACTATCTTTGGGTTAGGCATACTCTCATATGTACGCTTTAGAACTTCAACCATAGCGTAGTTTAATGCTCCTACTACAACGAGAACATCAGCATGTTTAGGAGAATTTGTAAAAAAGATTCCTAACCTGGTAAGATCATAATATGGATTTGAAAGATTTAGTACCTCTAAATTACAAGCATTACACGAGCCAACATCTATCATAAGTATATGAAGAGATTTTCTAAATGTCATTATCTTTTTCTTAAAATCCTCGTGCATTTTATCCCTATTTTCGATATTCAAAAGACCTTCTGCCTGTAATGCGATATTTCTCATTTCATTTTGATCCTCGAAATCAAATCCTGTATCAGAACAACGTCTACAGAAAATACATTTGCCAAAATCAACATTTTTTTCTTGATCTTCTATTGCATTAGTTGGACAAATCTGTTTTCCTTTTAACCAGTCTGAATCTTTAGATCCAAATGGAGGAATAGATTTTATTGGAATTTCATCAGTAGTAGGTAATGTCTTGGGGTACTTTGTGGTCAATATCCCATTTCGAATTCCATGTATAAACCAGGATTTAATCATAGTTATATCACATTATCTATCTGAATCAGCGTATGATAACCCAAAGCTTTCAAAAGCAAATTGAAAATCAGTAAATACATTACCTTCTAAACTTTTAGATAATGGTAACCAATTTACAAGTGAAGGTGGTCTAATATGCAAGAACTTGATTCGTCCTGTAATAGCATCTAACTGAACTACATGAATTAGATCACCACTTGGGCTTTCAATCCTACAAAAAGAAAAGTCCTTATCTGAATTGCAGGGTAGGGATGATGAACTGTTTGATGAAGATAACTGCGGTTTGTTAATATTATCTGAAGGCATCCTATCAAGAAGTTGTTCCAATATAACAGTACTTGATGCTATTTCTTGAATTCTTACCATGGTCCTTGCCATTGTATCCCCTTCTTTATCTGTTTCGATTCCAATAAAAATATCATTATAGGGCTCAATCGGGTACATTAGTCTATCATCCATATCTATTCCTGAGCCTCTGGCAGAAGGTCCAACAGCACCTAGATTTAATGCATCTTGTTTTGGCAATTTAGCTGTTTCTTGTAATCTGTCTAAAAATATCCTTGAAGAGAGGAAAAAGGCGACAATATTGGAAAACTCTTTTGCTATAACCTTGATAGCAGAGACAAGACCTTTTCTTTCGTCAGTTGTAAAAGGACCATAATTAACACCGCCGATTTTATTGAAACCAAATAAATATCTATGACCATAATATTTTGCATTGATTCTGAGAACTCGTTCCTTGAGGGCATTTACTTGAGCGGTAGCCACATTTTGAGAAGCAGCTTCTCCCAGGCGGCCAAATACATGTAGATGATTATAAATTCGTTCCAATTCAATAGCAACAGCTCTAATCCACTTTGCGCTAGATGCAATTTCTAAACCCAAAATGTTTTCTACCGCAGTAATAAAGCATGTAGAATATGAACTTGAGAAATTGCCCGCGGACCTTTCGACTAAAAGTAAGGCATCTTCAGGCTTCATGCCAATTACTCTACGTTCAATTCCTCGTTTTTTGAAATTAATCTGTGGAATTAATTTAACTATGCGTTCGCCATAGGTAATTAATTTGAATCCCCCAGCTTCAGGAATACCTGAGCTGACAGGACCATAAGGAAAAATAAAAACCCCATATCCTTCAACTTTACTTCCGATATCAAGATCTGTTTGTACTCCAATATTTGTTTGCTCTTTAAGAAGTAGAGATACATGTTCTCCCAAACTCAACGGCATATCGCTTAAAATCGTTTTACTATTTTCTATATCAGTAAGTATAGCTAATGATTTTCCATTTATTTCAAATATTGATGAAATCTGAATTGTTCCATTAATTTCTTCAATTTGTCGTTGCTCTACGAATTTAGGTATCATGATTCATATCAGTAGGTTCATTACTTTACTACTTTAATCCTGTTGTAACAGATTGTAATACTATTGGAAACATATAAATTCCTATAATCAAAGATATCACGAGATTTACAAGAGGTACCAAAATAGAGACCCAATTCTCTTTTTTATTTTTTTCTTTTGTTTCTACTTCATTGATTGTCCTATCGTCTTTAATGGGTAATTCGGAATTTGATGATACTGAAGAATTATATGACATATATCCTTCATCAATCTTTTGTCCAAAAACCATCTGAACTGTCTGTCGGTTCAAACCAATAAAAGTATACATATATACTATAGATAGTATTATTGCTACAATAAAATTTTTTGATTGTACTGCTTGAGAAAGAATCAAAAACTCGCCTAGAAATACTCCGAATGGCGGTGCTCCTGTAACGGAGAAGCAAGACAGTATGAATAGATAACCAGTAGACTTTAACTTGTCAATAATGCCTTGAGTATCACTTATTTTCTTGGTATTATATGCTATAACTATATTTCCTGACGTATAAAATGCAGATGATTTTGCAAAAGCATGAGATATAATTTGAATAATGGCTCCAAGCGTTCCTATACCACCTAACGCAAAGCCAACTAGAATTATCCCCATATTTTCCATGCTAGAATAAGCAAGCATCCTCTTGTAATTTCGCTGATTTCCGATTATTATAGCAGCAATTAATGCGGTAAATAAACCAAAACCAATCACCAAGCTTTGCATCTCTGCAAATTGAGGTGCGTCTTTCAGAAGAGTGAATGTTCGGATAAAAGCATAAAGTGATGTTGGAAGAAGGATTGCAGAGAACATGGCGCTAATAGGTGCTGGCGCCTCGCTATGTGCATCAGGTAACCATGCATGCATTGGGGCTATTCCAGCTTTTGTACCATATCCTATTAGTGCGAAACCAATAGCCATAGACATTATCAAGGTATTTTTAACAGGCTGTTCAATAAGTTTAGTAAAATCAAGAGTTCCTTGTGAGTAAAATACCAAGATAACTGAAAAAAGAGATATCACAAGCCCTGCTGAAACAATCAATGTATACCTCCAAGCCGCTTCTATACTTGTACGCTCTTTTTCAAGTGCTATAAGCAGTGCACTAGTCACAGTAGTTGCCTCTACTGCAAGCCAAATGAAACCTAGATCATTTACTACTATTGCAAGAAGCATCGTAAATACAAAAAGATCAAGTAGACAATAATACCATCGAAATTTCAAAAACGGTTCCTTAATTTTTTTTGTATAAAATGTTGAATAAATAACAGAAGTTAAAAAGATTGATGAGATTGTAATAATCATTATTCGAGTTAGGCCATCAGAATAAAAGTATCCATTTGATGTCGACCCCGAAACACCTAAAATTAGTAATATAAGAGATATTCCAACCGTTAATGCAGCTGATATTAACGATGATATAATTTCGATCTTTTTCTTTGGTATAAGAGATATTATGGCACCAGCACCTGGTGCAATCAATAATATTGAAAATAAAAATGTTGAATCCACTTCTCTTTCCTTATCCCTTTAGCTGCTCAATAACTTCGCGATCTAATGTACGAAATACATTTCTTTGTTTAGAAAGTATTACACCTAAAATTACCACTCCAAAGATGTCAAGTACAACTGCAAATTCAGTCAATAACTGAATTCCCGGAGTAATAATAGCACCGATATAAAGAATGGCATTCTCTTCCTGTATATATCCACTTATTTGTGCAAGGGTGTCTCTTCTTGTGATGATCAAAAGAAAACCTAGTAAAAGGAGAATAAAAGGAATAGAGGCCTGTTGGGTATCAGGAATCAAAGGAAATAAAACTGTTTTAAATATGGTATAACCAATTATTACTACTATAATTCCAATTAACATAAGCGATGGCGTCTTTTGATTGCTACCCTTTTCTCTTAAACTATGTTTGAAATGACGTACTTGATAAAGCATGATCTTTGGAAATACTATGACCCGCATAGCTGCAGTTATGATTGCAAGATAGAGCAAGTTTATATCTCCATTTTGCAAAAATAAAATTGCAATAAGTATGGCAATGAAAAGTGATTGAATGGCAATAGCCCTAATAATAGGGTCGACATATGATTGACCCTGCATATACAAGCTTGACAGTATTACAGAAATTCCTAACAACCCAATAATATCATCATAAAGTGGAATAATGAACACCAATAAATTATGCACCCCCTTTGCCTACAAGAAATAATGAAAGAACAGATAGCAAAGCCAAGCTAAAGGAAACAGTAAGAAAATCAAGGATTTTAAAAAGGCGTAATTTTGCAAATGTCTCTTCAATTACTACTACCACCAAAATCAATGCAAGCAATTTAAGAAAGAGTATTCCAACAGAGTAGAGAGCATCAAGTACACTAACCTCACTTGGCATCCACCATGGGATAAGAAGTGTATTAACAAAGATTGCCATTAAAAGGAGCTGCCTCATATAACTACTCCATTTTGAAAGTGCAAGTAATTTTCCCGAATATTCCATTATTTTGGCATCATCAAGCATTCCAAGTTCCATAAGACCAGAGCTTTCTACTGGAAGGCGTCCCGTCTCTACAAGAATAAGCATGAAAAATGCGGTCATTGCAAGTATGTGTGTTGCGGATACATACCACGATGGTGAAATAGCTAAAGTATTATTTGTTACATATGGATTATTCGTCCCAGTAATTATTGCAATAGCAAAAAAGATCGTAATTAGTGTGGGTTCTGCCAATGCAGTAAACGATGCGCTTCTACTCGCACCCATTGCAGTATAGTTAGTATGAGCATCTATAGCCGCCATAATTCCAATAATTCCTGCAAGACCAAACATAAGTGCACCTCCAAGTAAATCAAGTAAGATGCCATACGGTAATGGATAGGGAGTCACAACCGGAACTACTAAAGATATTACTAGATAGGCAGTAAATGTAATAAAAGGTGCCATTATTAATATTAGCGATGACCGTTTAGGTAAAACAACTTCTTTCTTGAGAAGCTTTGCTAAATCATAATATGGTTGAAATATACTTGGCCCATGTTTAGATTCAACCATGGCCTTTAGGCGATTGATTATGCCTGCTATTAGTGGTGAAAGAAGAACGACAGTCCCTACTTGGATTATATCAATAATCTCAAGTATAAACCTATCAGGCACTTTTATTTTTGCCTCCAAATGATACGTTTATTTGTAAAAATCTTTCGTATATGAGAGTATTACTTGCTACAAATAGTGATATTCCACTGCCCAATAGAACACCCTCTATTATATCAAAAGGATAGTGTACTCCCAAATATAATCTTGAAAAGCACACAAGCCCTGCTTCAATAATTAGACAAATAGATATCAATTTCTGTTTATAGGTATTTCTAAAAAATAAAGCAGCAGCCACTGCACCCGCTGAAACTATAGTTGTATGACCAGATGGATATGACTTGTCTGATTGAAGTTCGGTATAAAAACTATCATAAGATGAAACAGGTCTATCTATGTTTATTATATCTTTAATGATAATATTTGTAGGAATAACAATAAGAAATGAAATTTTCATGATAATGGTAGCCATTTTACCATCATGGCCTCCAAAGAAAAACATTATGGCTAATACAAATATCCAAAAATATTCTCTACTATACTCGGTTAAAAATTTCATGAATTGATTTAATACTGAAACATGAAGATAATGAGAAAACTGTAATACAGATCTATCAACATTTATTAAAATATTGCTACTGATACCAATAGTGGATTTAATTCTTTGTTCTTTACCATAATAAATACCAATTGATAATATAGTAAAAATTCCTAAAACAATCATAGATAAAAACAGATATCTATTTATTTCAAGATAATGCATAATTTATCCCCTCTGAAATTTTTTGTTCGATCACATTTGTACTTGATAGATTTCTATTGAGTTTATCTTTTAATTTTTTTCTTTTTGGATACATTTTATATTTAATTGTATTGACTTTTACAATAAACATTTTTAATAGATAACAAGGTTTGTGGCAATAAACAAATCAATCACAACAGCAGCAATAAAACATAAGAATGTAGTTCTTTTTTCTTTGCCAATGTCTTTAATTCCATTTTAATATGCTATTGTGTATCGATCTTGATTTTTCCATGTTCAACCTTTTTTGATTTTCACGGCTATTCATGTTCTTTAAAAGTGTGGTCTGCGTTCTGATGATATTTTAAATTTGATCGATCTACTTTAATTGCTTGAGGAGTACATACTGTAACACAGGCCATACACCATATACAATCATGTTCTCTTATAGGATCTGATTTATCTGTGAAATCTATTCTACCTTCTCTCTCATAACTACCATTTGCAGAACTTGCGACATTTGTCATTTCTATTGCAGGAATATCTTGTTCGGTTCTATACCATTGAAATACTTGTACAGGACATGCATCAATACAAGATCCATCTGCTATGCATGAATCCCAATCGACTGCAATCATAGTTCCATGTGTACCTAATGGAACAAGTTCTTCATTTCTTGCAGTATAAGCTGCTGTTACTGATTCATTTTCTGCAGCATCTGAAAGTTTCCCAGATCCCCAAACGTAGTGATGATTCTGTCCATCTGCATTGACATGTTTTCCTATTACTTGATGATTCTTGGGAAAGTTTGAATCTATTGGCATTTATAATTATGTAACTATTGTTACATTTATAAGTGTATATTTTTTCTATGATAATGGGAAAAATATGAACAATTATTACAAGTCAAAAATAATAACAAATATTATTCAGACTCAAAAGAATCCCTTTCTATCCGATTTTAAAATCATCGCCTTGAACAATACCCATAGTGTGGAGTTTGTATTGTTTTATAAACAAACGAAAGATTTAAGATTATTTCGTATATGAACCTTTCAGAACAACAGTTTAATCTCGAATATAGTAGCTATAGAGTAATAGATCTACAATGAAAAGATCAGCATTAAAATTTATTATTTTATTTGGTATAGTCAGCCTTTTTGCAGATATGACGTATGAAGGAGGGCGTAGTGTTACTGGCCCTTATTTAGCAATTCTTGGAGCAAATGCAGTAATAATTGGATTCATTGCCGGATTTGGAGAGTTTATTGGTTATGGCATACGAATACTCTTTGGTGCGCTTGCAGATCGTACTGGAAAATATTGGAATTTTGCTTTATTTGGATATATTTTAAATTTGATTGCAGTTCCATTATTGGCCCTAGCTAATCAGTGGGAAATTGCAATCATTTTGATTTTTGCAGAGAGATTTGGAAAGGCTATTCGCTCGCCATCCAAAGATGTTATGCTTTCACACGCCACTACACAGATTGGAAGAGGCATAGGTTTTGGGATACATGAAGCAATGGATCAGATAGGCGCAGTTACTGGCCCTCTTATCGTAGCAGGAATATTTTTTATAAAAAATAATAACTATTCTGCGGGTTTTGCTATACTAATTATTCCTGCAGCAATTTCACTCTCTATTTTATTTTTGACCAGAAAATTATATCCTGATACAATTCAATTTGAAATAAATTCTGACGAGACGAAACTGTTATCCTCTGGCAATAAATCTAATGCCGCAGCTATTACGGATACCAGAAGAACACCGGTAGTCAACATCTTCTCAAATGCTTATAAAAATATGTCTGAAATAATAAAATTTTCATCTCCTTATAGATTTTATATGTTATTTATAATAATTAGTATTGCAGGATTTGCACATTTTCAATTAATTTCATTTCATTTCAAAACTGTATCGATCGTCTCAGATGTACAAATTCCAATTTTCTTTGCCATTGCTATGGGTTCTGCTGGTTTATCAGCTCTTATTAGTGGAAGAGTGTTTGATAAAAAAGGATTATCAATACTTATAATTATTCCAATAGTAACTATACCTATTACACCATTAGCATTTTCATCAAGCTATATTGCTGCATTGATAAGCGTTATTTTATGGGGTAGTGTAATGGGTATTCAAGAGACCGTTATGCGCGCAGCAATACCCAGTATGATCAAAATCACAAAACGTGGAATTGCTTATGGTATTTTTAATGTTGCTTACGGTGGATCATGGTTTTTTGGTAGTGTATTGATGGGAGTATTATATGATGTTTCTATTTCGTATATAATTTTTTTCTCAATAATGGTAGAACTTGCATCTTTTCCGTTATTATTTAAGGTAATGAGGGAAATTAAAAAAGCTGAAGTCAAATAGTTTGAGTAGATCTGCAAAGTTAAGGAAAAAAACCACATATTTTTCTTGTTAATGGGATGGATTTTTCAATCCTATAATATGCATAATCTTCTATCATTTTTACATATGCTCCAAATGCTTTTCTATCAATAGATCTTTTGCATAATTAGAAACAATCCAAATTGTTCTTTTGAATTCTTTGAATTTCTAATTCTGTTGATTTAATATCTTGTAGTTTATCAAGCCTGTAACGATGTCTGACACCTTGTTATATTTTCTCAATTTATTTCTGAAAATATCACTCATTATCCTATACTTTTTCAATCTGCTGATAGTATGTTCCACTATTATCCTCTTCTTGGAATGAATTTTGTTGTATTCTTTTTCATCATCTGATAAAAATCCGTTTCTTTTCTTTTTATATGGTAGTGCAGATAGTTGTTCCGGGAAATCCGTTTCTATGCCCAAATACCCCAGATCAACTACATTAACAACTTGTTTTGGAATGAAAGGATTATTCTTCTTATAGACATCATAATCATGTTTTCTTCCTTTTTTATGTGCAACCTTATGAAGAATATAATCACGATTGTTAACCATCAATTGGGTCTTTACAGTATGTCTTTTCTTCTTTCCAGAATAGAATACCTTTTTTCTTTTATTATTTGCAGGTCTAGGAATCTGCTGCTCTGTACAATCTGTAAAAGCAAGGAAGCCTGGAAAATTTCGTTCAACTTCCTCTGGAGTTTTCAGCCTCTTTGTTAGTGGATATATCTTTTGCGGGATGGGTACGCATTGCCTTATTAACCCTTCAATCTTTTGAATGTCTCTACAAATATTGCTCTGATCCAGATCAAATAAAAAACCAGATAAAGCGTAAGTGATGTAAAGGCGATAATAGACAAGTATCATTACAAATCTATCTTTTAAATTCAGCTTGAAATGTCTACCTGCACCAATGTCTCTTTTTCGTTCTTTTCCTTTGGATAAGCGTCTTATCTCGTGTTTGGCATATTTTTTTGTAATCTGTTTATAGTAAATATCATCAAATTCTTGTACTGTAAGACCAGTGAACGATTTAAAAAGCAATGGTTTTTTGGATAACCTCTCGTATGAAAACAGAGAGAACAGGTTAATGAAGAGACAAAGGTCTTAAAGCTGTTTGTAAATAATTATGCGAGATCTAATGAAAATACTAGTGATACATGAATTGAGTAGCAGTTATCGACTGCAATCAATACTTGACTTTCTCCATTTATCCATTCAATAATGGTTTTCTCATATATTGAAGATTTTTTAAAATTCATCCTCTAGATTAATATTTTATAGTACTTTGAAATTGTCATTTGATTTTATATATACCATTTAGCAAAAGTACGATAACATTAAATAATTAAATTTATACAAAATTATTATCTATTTGACCATTAACAAAACATCCTTTGAAAAGATCTATAGAAATGAACACGATGTAAAAACAAAGGAAAGAATGATGCTTGTTCTAAATGTCTTGTATAATGATATTATTCCAGCACAAGCAGCAAGAGAACTCTATCGAAGTAGAGCGTGGGCTTCAGATTGGTTAAAAAGATATGATAAAGAAGGCATAATAGAAGGGCTGAAAGATCGAACAAAAAGCGGTAGACCAACAGAAATTCCAGAAGAGATAGTTTATCGAATAAAAAAAGAAATATCGTGTTCTAAACAAGGTTGGACAACAAAACAGGTAGAAGAATTAACCATAAAGAAAAGTGATGTAAAATATCACTATACTCACATATACCATCGTATACTTCGTAAAGGAGGATTCAAACAAAAAGTACCAAGAAAGGTACATGTTAATACTGCAGGATCTCGAGAGGAAAAAAAGGATTTCAAAAAAAGACTACAGGAAAGATACTTGTGGATAAGCAATAAGATACTGGATTTACGGTAGTATCTCTGGACGAATCATTCTTCTTTTATGATTCTCTTGTAAGAAAGGTTTGGATCGAACAAGATAAAAGACCTATAGTCCGAGTAACAGGCTCGCACCAGCATTCATGTATTTTTGGAACAGTAAATATGGAAGGAAAACAACAACTATTCAGACAGTATGACAAATTCAATGGAGATACATTTCTTAATTATCTGAAGAAATACATACCAAATTTCCAAAATGTTTTTTGTTTATGGATAAGGCATCTCCTCATTATAAATCAAAGAAGGTACAAAAGTATTTTGATAACCATAAAAATACTCTAATCCCTATATATCTTCCCACCGCATCACCTGAGTTTATGGTTATGGAAAAGGCATGGAATATAGCCAAGCGAGATCTGCTTTTTCTAAATTACTATTCATCGTTTGCAGATTTAAAGATAGAGATATCTTGGTATTTCAGGACAAAAAGATTCAATCTTAATATGAGAAACTATTTGCTGAAATGTTAAATAATATATGCTAATTGGTATAGTTGCATACAATTTACATCGAAATAGTGTTTTGATGTTCCGGTTTTACCTAAAATAATAATTCAATTATTTTGCTCAATGTATATACATAGCAACTTGCAATTTATACGTATTATGATCTTTAAATCTTTCTAATCATCGTCATATCAGAGTAGTATCGATAATATATCATAATTAGGCTGTATCAAATTTTATAAATTTTCAATAGTTGTCCATAAAATTTTCAGTAGATATTAATAAATTACTTATTATAATGATTTTAAAGTCCATTTAATGCTAATTGTTGTACTTCCAGACATGGTTGACAAAACAATGTACCAACATGACTGACACTTTTTTGTCTTGTTTTAGTGTATCAATATCGGTTGCTTTAAAGATTTCATAAATTTTTCTGATGGCGTCATTCCTTTTATTCCAC
>JAICXY010000177.1 GCA_025934495.1 Candidatus Nitrosocosmicus sp. | reverse complement strand
GTAATGAAAATAGCTCAAGAATATAATAAAAGAATGAAAGAGGAAAGTGGTGCTTTTTCTTCAATGCAGGAGGATGATATCAAAGTGTATCTAGAAGAAGTAATTGCAGAGGTCAAACAGAAAAAGGATTAAAGATAACAATATTGCTTTGACATATTTGCTATCATTATCCTTTTGTTTCCTTTTTTTCTCAATATTAACAAATAAATTCAAGTCTCCTCTAGCAACCTATTGTTCTTTATTCTGGTATTCTGAAACTCCACCTTTAATACTATTATCGTACTTACATCTTCGATATAGACAACAAATTTGTCTATATTTTTCAAGTAGATGTTCTTCTGCAGTCGTAGATCTAGTCAGCTATGCTTTTATATATGATAAAACTGTAAGCAAGCAGAAGAATTAGTATCATCTATCTGTATTATATCAATTGCTACTACCGCTATCTTATCGACTAGCTATTTTTGACAAAAACTTCTAAAAGACTTCAAATATGAAGTAAAAGTTGATATATTTTGGTATTATAAGTACAGATGTTCAATATCCTTTAGCAGTGTCTGATGATCTGCTAGTTTATAAGATATATTATATTTGTTAAACAAAAAAATAATTAAAATTTTTGAATATCTAAATATATTTATAAATAAAAACGAACAAAGCATATGTTAGGCGTCAATCAACTATGCAAAAACAATTCTTTAATTTGGTGATTTCCACATCTAATAATCGATCATAATATTGAATTTCCTCCAACTAGTAAAATTTTTTTAATGGAAATAGATATCCTGGAGTATTATTGCTATTTATACAAGCATAAGTACCTTTTCTAATTTGTTTTTTTACGTCTTTTTGCATATTAGAATGAGTAAATAAGTTCTATTGATAAAGTCAATCCTTATTTATTTTAATATATCATCAAATTGAATTTTTATTTGTTCAGTATGATTAAACATTTACAGAAGAATATTTTTGTCTTGACTTTACAGAGTTGCCTTTTATATTATAATATTATTATATATCGATTGGATATTATAATTGAATCACTTTAAATGAAAATGATGCTTAACGACTACATATCAAAGTTGAAAAAAGAATGGATCTTTTGAAACATTTAATGAAGGTAAACTTGCCAGAGGGGTAAGCCGTTCTGTAACTCCATTTATGATGGCAAAATGCTCTGTTGCATGATTATTTTAATCGTTATTTGTTAACATTTTAAGAATATCTTGCAATACAAATAGTTCAAATTTTATTAGGTTTATGGAATAAACTATATTTTTGACTGTTTTTTGAATCATGCAACAGCGCAATGGCAAAAGATATTGCTAAATTAATTCATGAAAAATTAAAAGAAAGGTCTGAAAACAATATTGTCCAACCTAGCAATATAAAACAGTATGTAACAGAAGAATTTAATTCTAGAAATGAAAATGTAATTCTGACTCCTATTCTGGATATAGTAAATGTACCATAGCAGTATTTTCAGACAATAACAAATATGGTTCAAAAGAAATCCATAGCCAAAGGTCTTATGATAGAGAACGTATAAAGCAAAAAGATACTATTGGTAAAGAATAACCAAAAGTCAGACGCCAGTATCTACATTAATTCCCATACATACCTAAACTGCACTTTTATCATCTATTTATTTTCTTAATGGATTCTTGTAGATAAGATAACCCATTATCATTTTTATTCATTTGATTTACAAATAATCGTTTGTAAGTTCTATAGATATGAACATAATATAAAGCAAAGGAAAGAATGCTACTACTTGTTCTCGACTTTGTAAATAAAAGAAAAGGTATCTACACAGCAAGCCAAATACTTTTTCTTAATGTAATGTTTTAATATGGTTACTTAATTCATCCTTTGAATTGAAATTATTTTTGTTACATAGATCACATATAAAGTCAGATGACAATTTCTCATGCATATCCACTTCGACAGGATTATTTGTATTGGTTGTAGTAGTAACTGGGATATCAAACGAATAAGCAGGTTCGGTAATTTTTGAGGGAATCATTTTGAGTTCTGATAAAAAACTGATGTTATGCATATCGTGATCTTTTACATAATATCTTGATGGGTCCGGATGTATATCATTTCTTTCATATTTCGTTTTAACTTTATCTTCACTTATATTCAACCATAATACATTGTTATCCCAACCTTCTACATGAATTATTGGTATATAGTAATAATGTATATTTATAAAACCTCTTTTAACTACGATAAAATCTCTGTTTATTGCATAAATATCGCCAATATCTATATCATCGCTTGTATAAACCGATTCGTTTATTAGATCAGGCCATGTTTTATTGCTTATTTCTTTAGGATGGTCCATTTAACAAAATGTTATACATGTGGATATTTATAGAATAAGTAATTGCATTTAAAATTGCATCGATTTTTATCCTATCTGATTTCTAATACTATTATCATTACAATTAAAATAAGAATTTATTTAACTATTTAAAAAGACATTCTGTAGCGCTCTGTTACCTGATTCCTAAATTTTAGGTTCTATAACATGCCTTAACTAAATGATATAATTTTATAATACAATGCGGCGGCTTTTAATATCTTTCTTTTACTATTTTCTCACTATATCGATAAATGCACTCTTCAACCGTCCCCTTTAGTAAGGAGAACATCGCTTGTAAAATTCATCTATTTCAATATCTTATAATACTGTCCTCCCAGTTTTGCAAATTATTCCTTGGGATAGAACTTACTTATGGGTTTCTTAGAATTTGTCCTATTTCCAGTCGAATTTGAGCATTCTCTCCTAGCTAATATAAGGAAGGATGCCATGACTCTGTTAACTTGAGGAAAAACCTATAGCTCTAGAATGACCATATATTTTGTGTGTGATAGAAATAGACACCTTCGCAAATTATTAGATATGAATTACGTATGGATTACAGTCTGTTTCATCAGCCGGTGATGGTACTTGGTACCCGCAAGCTAGCAGGTTTTTAAAAACTTGCTCACCATCTTCATTCTTCTTTTGAGAAAAGTATCATTATCGAAAGAATGGTGCAATATATAATGGATAGGATGGAAAGCTTTGATGATCATTTTCCTTGTAAAAAGAACAAAAGTAAATTAAATCATATAAAACATGGATAAGGTTATTTATTGATCAACACAATAAAGAAATAAAATCTTAAGTTAACGGTGTCGGTGCCTTTATCTGATAATAACTAAAATAATCTTTATCATAATATTTACCATCTGTTGGTATATTGCCTTTCTTTATTCCAGTTATTAATCATCCAAAACCCGATAGCATTTTGCTACCTCTTAATAGAGATTGGTTATAAGTGATCCGCCCGCCATTTCAGATGATTCCTTGTTAGATGTTAGCTAAATGTATTTAGAAAGGTTGAATCATTCAACATGTAAGCAGATCTATTAAATAATGTTCTCATAAAATTTAGAATCAGCAAGTTATAAATTGATCTCCATAAAATCATATTGTGAAAATTCAAAGTATCTTTTAATTTGATAATGTAAAGTCTATATTATTTGTAATTTATATCCAATCATGAAAAGTTATCCATCTTTAATTAATAACGCTGATGGACGACTAGAGGTATTTCTAGTTGGTCAAAACAAGCAGCTGTATCACAGATATCAAACTGCACCAAGCAACGACTGGAATTCAGAATGGCTATCGTTAGGTGGAAAATGGGATGAAGATAAAATTTCCGCT
>JAICXY010000133.1 GCA_025934495.1 Candidatus Nitrosocosmicus sp. | reverse complement strand
TTTGTAATGATAAATGGGTTAAGAAAAACAAAAAAATAGTAGATATTTTTATTAAATGATTTCTCATATATCTTTATTAAATAAATACCATGTTTCACAGTCTGTTGAAAAGGATTTTTTATACTCTTCTACAATATGCTATAAAACCGCTTTACAATAAACATGCAATATTATATAGAAATTTCCTTCCAAGAATTCCTTTATCTTTTGGTTCGATAGCAATCCATATATAAATATTTAGAACCAACTTTAATGGCTGTCACTCTTTAATATACAAAAATATTATATTCAAAGTTTTTTTTCTTTGATGAATCTTTTTGAGAAGTATAATTTTGAATCCTGTTTCAGACAAAATACATGACTATGTTTAACAAAATAAGTAATTCTTCTTAATGGTATATTTAAAAAATAAAATTGTAAACCATAACCAATATATTCTGAAGGTGTTCTGTTTCGAATATTCACAAATGAAATAGAGTGTCTTAAAGCTATATGCTTTCCTTAAGTGAACAGAGCTCCTTGTTACTTGTTACTAAAGAATATTTTAATAGTTACACTTGTTCGTATAAAAAATTTTGATCAAATAGACTGGCTATATTATTAATTTTCTAATTTCTATTATCAGAAGAAGTATAGACATGGGAAATTATTGTATATTTTGTTTATTAATTATATAAACCTAAATACTCAAATAATTATCGTATAGACAATTGATGGTTAGATTGGAACTATCCGCTACTAATACTACTGCTATTGCTACTACTAAATTATCAGAAATAATGCATGATTATTCAAATGGACAATCATTGGATAATTTAGAGACAATCCAAGAAAATGTATTAACCTCTATATCAGTATCCGAATCTAATAATCTTATCAAAGAATGAGTGTGAAAAGGATATAGAAAATATCCATGACGATATTCAAAAAAATAAACCTGAAGGTTTTGTTAATACTAATGCAAAAAAAGACACAATCAACAACAATGATTTAACATATGTTGCCTTTGAGATAGATTATAACGCTGCTGATGATATTGCAGATATAAATAATCTTTATGCAAATCTTGCTTCTGCCATTAATCTGAGAACTGAATTGGTAGAGGGTTATGATTTTCCATTTACAACTTTTGAAAAATTTAACATTATAAAAGAAGAGGAAGGAGTAGTAGACAAGTTATTTATAAGTGGACCAAGTGGAGTTGGCAAATCACGATGTATCTACGAAATATTTAAGAATAACATAAATCGATATCAAAAAATAATTGTTATTAATCCTCGAAATAGTATTACAGAGAATTATAAAAGAGCACCATTATTAGACATAATTAGTAAAATAAATGAAGATGACGCAATAATTTGGGATAATTTTCCTGATGGTCTAATTAAAAAAGATCGCTCTAACTTACATGACATTTTAGAATTAATTAGTTCATGTAATTCAAAAAAAGCAATTATTTCTCTAAAGCCTAGTTATCTAGAAGTTATTGGAAATATTACGGCTGACATTCCAGATTATCATTCTGAAAGGATTTCATACAGTAAAGAGGAGTTAAAACAGATAATAAAATCATATGGATCTAGAATATCAGAATATAAAGATGTATATGAAAAGGAAATTGTTACTGATTTAGATAAAATAACAAATATTCTGTGGCAAAAGGAGCCTACCCCACTTACTATATTGGATTATTACAATGAATTAATAGATAAAGAAAGACAAAAAGATACTAAAGTAAAAGATGCGAATATCAAAATTACATCACCGTCATATAGTAATAGAACAGCAATACATCATATCAACAATCCTGCGGTTTTAGTAGCAGAAAAATTATTGCGAAGTACAACATATTACAAACACCAATTTGAATTGCTGTCGCATGTAAAAGGCAGAGAAGGCGATATGGATTTTCTTTATACATTGAAATTATGCTTTGATTTAGAGATTGAACCGACATTACATAAAGTAGAATCTTTACAAAAAGAAATGTTTGGAACTAGACCCGTCTCTTATACGGGATTGAGAAATTGGGTATATTTTTCTGGACAAATTTGCTCTATGCATGATGTGTGTAGAGATACAATACTGTTAGAAGATAATATTTTGTCAAATATCTTACACCATATCTCTGATAATTTTGTGAAATTTATAAGCAATAATTATTCTTCTTCAATGACTAGAATAAATACTCTAGCTTTATTTTTAGGAAAGAATGTTAAATATTTACCGCGTAATGATTCTAATCCTTTTGTTCCAGATATTATATATCAATACATGAAAAAGAATGTATCCTTTGAAAGAGCCTTTGGTCAAGGTGTAGGTGAAGTTTTTGAGTCCCTTGAAGAGAACTTGCAAAAAACAATGACCTCTAGAATAGATACAGAAATACATTTTACTATAGGAATGGGTGAAAGTCTAGGGTATAGGTTTTTTTCTATTGAGAAAAATCCTATTTTCAAAAAGATTAAAGATGATTTTAATTTTGCACATAATTTTGGCAATAGTGTAGGCAAGCTAATACCGTATTTATCTGAAGAACATAGAAAACAGATTTTTGAAACTGCAAAGAGTAATCCCTATCTTTTAGATGGTCTTGGATCTGGTATCGGAAGTATTTATGAATCTCTCGATGAAAATTTGCAAAAAGAGATGTTTGCAAATGCCAAATCGGATTCTGAAATGATGCGTGGACTAGGACAAGGATCTGGATTAAAGTTTAGCAATTCATCACCATTATCATCATCAGCTACATTTAATAAATCATATCAAAATAAAATATTTCGAATTGGCGATAATTACAATGAATTTGATTTTGGTCTTGGATATGCTCTAGGCGGAGGATATAAACGATTTTCAATACCTATTCAAAAGAAAATATTACAGCGGCTAAAGGATAACGCATTCTTCTCATATGGTATTGGATTTTGTGCTATGAATACAAATCCTAATGATTGCCCCCCTGAACTGATAAACATGATTCAATCAAATGGAGGACTAGCATTTGGTATAGGATCAGGGCTTGGCATTAACTTTAATTATTTGACAGATAAATCTAAATCTTTTTTTATGCCCAAGTTGAAAGAAAATATTCGCCTTAGTATTGGTTATGCTGCAGGATTAGGTCTTGCATTTAATCAATTAGATAAAGAGAAACAAGATACATATCTTAAGAGTGTTAATTTCAATGAAACGTTTGCAGAGGGCCTGGCTTATGGATTAGGTGTTACCTGGATATACCATAAATCTAAATTTCAAGATTATATGACAGCAAAAATTATAACAAATAATAACCGATTTGCATACGGCCTTGGATCTGGAATGGGACCTAGATTAAACTATAACGATAGTACGACTCAAAAGAAAATATTAAAATGGGCTGAAACCAATAGCGAATTTGACAAAGGTCTTGGATTAGGCATGGGAGTAGTATTTCCATATTTGGGATCTCTTGCTGATGAAATTCTTTTACGAGCATCTACAAACAGCTCTTTTGCATTTGGTCTAGGAACTGGTCTTGGTTGGAATTTTAAATATCTTCCATCAGAGGATAAAGAAAGAATTTATGAAAAGGCTTCTTTAAATGGTATGTTCAGTCGAGGTTTTGGTTATGGAATTGGAGTATATACTGTAAATTATTCTAATGATGTTTTAATAAATGAATTATTGTTACGCAGTAAGAAAGATAATGACTTTGCTTTGGGATTGGGCGAAGGAATTGGTTATTCTTTTAGATATCAGTGTAACAAACTTCTTAACAAAATATTAGAAAAAGTAATAAAAGAAAATTCATACTTTTCAAGAGGTCTTGGTATTGGTCTTGGAAAAAGTTTGAACTATCAATCTTCACCACCACCACTTCAATTGCAGAAGACAATTTATCAAATTGCAGAAAATGATTTTAACTTTGCTTTGGGATTGGGCGAAGGTATCGGAAGTATATTTAGCTATCTTGATAAAACTATGCAAGACGAATTATTGTTGAAGGCAACATCGGTAGAGAGTGCATTTACTAAAGGCCTTGGTATTGGAATTGGCTCTGTTTTCAATTATCTATCTCCACAATTGCAAAATAAAATTATGTTTTATAAGACTATGCAAAATGTTCAATTTACTAAAGGCCTTGGTATTGGAATTGGCTCTGTTTTCAATTACCTATCTCCACAATTGCAGAAGACAATATTCAACAAAATGGCAGAAAATGATTTTAACTTTGCTTTGGGATTGGGCGAAGGTATCGGAAGTATATTTAGCTATCTTGATAAAACTATGCAAAAAGATTTTGCTCTTCGAGTAAAAGAAGATCGATATAAAGAGAGAGAAGATGGAAACAATTATCCCAGTTTGGGTTTTGCAATGGGAATTGGTATTGGAATTGGAGCGCAATGCTACAAATATTATTTTGATAATGACGATTACAATCATAATTACTTCAATCAATTTACGACCAATAGTGATAATCTTTTGTCCAGTAATACCTATTTTGCTAAAGGCCTTGGTATAGGTACTGCTTCTACCGTATCCTTGTTATATCTTGAAGATAAAAATGATTTAAATTTAAAATTACTGAAGATTTTGTATTCTAATTTTAAATTTGCAGAATCATTTGGATTTGGTATAGCCATTATTTTTCCATATCTGACCTCTGAAAAAAGAGTTTACATAACCACCAAATCAGGACAACCCTTTAGTAGCATTTACTTTGCATGTGGTCTTGGAAAAGGCCTTGGATACATATTTCATTTATTTGATGAAAAAATAAAACAAGAAATAGTTAAAAAAATTGAGTACGATCCCTTTGCATATGGTCTTGGTCTTGGTATTGGCAGAAATTTTAATAATTTAAAAGAAGATAGTATTTCACAAAATGCTTTATTTGATTATATGAACAAGTATTTAGCGTTTGCATATGGTCTTGGAAAAGGCCTAGGTTATAGATTTCCTTCTCTTGATGCAAATCTGCAGGAAAGTATCCTATTAACGTTAGAAAAGAGAAGCAATTTATCATTTAATTATGGATTTTTGAATAGTATTAACGATAAACTACTACTATTACTAAATTACCTTGATAAAAATCTTCAAAAGAGGATTCTAAACTTGGTAGAATATCAAAAACAAGAACAGCAGAAGCAAAAGCAAAATAATAACGATAATGACGATAAACTTTTCCATTCTCTTGATGATGAATTATATAATGAGAATGATGAATCGCTATATAACCTATTTCCTGCAATTAATTTTGTTGTAGATGTTTCTCGACAAGGACCAAGGCGGGAACATGAACAAAATCAACAACAACCACAACAACAGATAATTCAAAAAAATAAAAAACAACAGTTAAAGGAGATTGAGGAGAAAGAAAATAACCCATTATATTTGGATAAAAAAGAAATTAGATTCTTAGGAAAAAGAAAGAGCTGTTGTGTATGTTTTATCGATATAGTAAACTCTACAAAAATCACAGAAGAGTTAGAGCAAGATCAAATCAAAACATATTATTCCTTATTCTTAAATGCAATGGCCACTATATCTTTTAATTTTGGAGGACAAATAATTAAGAATGCTGGAGATGGATTAATAATTTACTTTCCTAATACTACTTTTAATACTGCTACTGCTGCTGCTGCTGAGAATGAAAATAATATTAACTTGAAATTTAAAAATATAATTGATTGTGGAATCACTATGCTATCTGCTCGTAAATCAATTAACACTATACATTTTGAAAGAAAATTACCTCCTATTAACTATAGAATAAGTATGGATTATGGTATAGTAGAACAGGCCAAGTCTCAATCCTCTAAAAGTATTGATTTATTTGGACCCACTATGAATGTGTGTGCAAAGATAAATTCAAAAGCAAATCCAAATGAAATGGTAATTGGAGAGAATCTATATGAAAAAGTAAAATCTCTTTCTGATTTTTATTACTTTGACCCTTGCAGTGACTTTGTTAGAGGCTTTAAGAGTAAATTATATCACATCTATCAAGTTAAAAGTAAAGATGAAAACATTTTAAATCCTTTTAAGAATAAATCTATGTAGGCTATCCATCTTTATTTGTCTCCCCAATAAAAGAAGAATTATGCCAATTACTGTTGGAGTATAACTAACTTTTGTTTGAGGTATAGTCACAGCAATTTTCATACCTTATACATTTGTAATTGTATCATAATTATGCATCAATTACCTAATAGTTATGCACATTAAAAAGTATATCATCTTCTATAATATTTGTGATTGCTCCTCTGTCATAATCATTAGATCTCTTGTATAATTAGAAACAATCTAGACTGTTCCTTCTGGATTCTATATGGATTTTTAGTTCTGTCGATTTAATATTTTATAGTTTACCAGACCTGTAACTATGTCAGATACTCTATTGTACTTTCTCTATTTATTCCTGAAAATATCACTCATTATCCTATACTTTTTCAATCTGCAAATGACATGTTCTATCACTATTCTCTTTCTAAAATGATTTTTGTTATGCTCTATCACCTCTTCTTGTAACAGTTCTTGGTTTTTCTTATTTCTATTTGGTATGTACGATTTTTGTTCATGGAAATCATTTTCTACTCCTAAATACCCAAGGTCAAATACATTTAGAATATATTTTGGAATCACAGGATGGTTCTTTTTATATACTCAATAAATAATCATGTCTTCTTCCTTTCTTGTATCTTAATTTATGGATGATAATGCCTTTATTATTTACAATCAATTATATGTCTTTACTGTATACCTTTTCTTATTGACAGAATGGAATGTCTCACGTCCTTTGTTATCTATAGGTCTTGATTGTATCTGCTATTCGGTGGAATCTATGATATCCATAAATATCCATAAATACAAGAAAGTATTTCTCAACTTCCTCTGATGTCGTTTTTAGCCTCTTTGTTATGTTGTATAATTCCTGTGGAATTGGTACGCATTTTCTAATCGAACTTTCAATCTTTTGAGTGTCTCTACGCAGATGTTAATCTTTTGATCTAAATCAAAGAGAAATTCTGCTAAGGTGTAGGTTATGTACAGGCGATAATATCTCAAAAGCATTAAGAATCTATCTTTTAAATCTAGTTTAAAATGCGTCCCTATGGAACCAGCTCTTCTTTTTCTATCTATTCTGTTAGTTAAACGCTTTAATTCATGTTTGTTATATCTTTTTGTTAATTCTTTATTGTAGATATCCTCGAATTCTTGCACTGTAAGGCCATCAGTGAACGATTTAAAAAGTAATGGTTTTTAGATAAGCTGTCATACGAAAGCAGAGAGAGATCAAATGGATGGAAAAACTGATGATCATAATGTTGTCTATTCTACTTATGCAAGAGATCTTATGTATTCAAACCTTATCGAAAATTTTCTGTTTATTTTAGAAATTCATAGTTTGTATATTTATGTTAATTGGTATAACATTCAAACAAACAAGATTTATCTGAACCAATAAATCTTTTTTATGATATCTTTATATTTATTACTCCTAGACTAGACTATGAACAATACATTCAAGATAATCTTTCTTATTGGAGTCCTTGCAGTAATGGGGAGTTCGATTTTGAGTGCATCAATGTCAACAGCAAACGCACAGTCAAATTCTACAATTAAAGTTGCAAAAAATACACAAGACAATTTTAATGTTACCAACGGAGCAATCTACGTTGGTACATTCTTTGATACAACATATACTATGACAGGCACAGCAACTGACTTTATCAAGGCTAGAAATACGTTAACTTCTTCAATACTTGATGATTTTGACAAATCTCCCACCATTGGGTACATAAAAATAAACAATACTGATGCTCAGACAAACTCAAATGTAACTGGCATTGCTAATCCATTTGCAAGCAAAGAACTAATTAATGAAAAAGTAAAATCAGTGCTCTCTTATGCATTAGACAAGATTGAGCATCCAGTTGGAATCACATTGAACACAGATAATTCAAGACAGATCAAGTGTGAATTTGGCAACGTCTTACACGACTTTTGGTGTGACATTCCAACATTTGCAGGTAAGTAAGAACTGTATAGAAGAAAGACATTCTACACTGTAAGAAGAAAAAACATACCGTAAAGACACAGCTTAT
>JAICXY010000110.1 GCA_025934495.1 Candidatus Nitrosocosmicus sp. | reverse complement strand
CCAGTTTATCTTTCTCTTCTTTTTCTTATTCTTCTTTTTCTCGATAGAATCATCGACCAATGTTCAATATATTATCTAGATCTATATAGCTTGTTACAAAAAAAGAAAGTAGTTATTCAACAAACCATTGTAGATTATAATAAGATATGTTAAGTTTTTGAAATTTTTTATATTGTTAATTATGCCATAAATTCAATATAGGATAAACAAAGGTTAGAATTATTTATTGTTTCCTCTCAACATGCCATAATAATTTAGAAAAAGTTGTGATATAAAATAAAGGCTAGTTATGATAGCGATTTTGATAATTTGATATAGATTAGCGCAATAGAAATCATGAAAATCTACTTAAAGATTCTTATTTTTAATTTCATAATTGTATCAAAATAACGTTTAATTGTAACCTGTAATTGTAAAGTTAATATGATAAAATATTAAAAAATAAATATGAATTAAATATTAATATTTAGTCAATAATAATTAACTTTTAGTTTTAAGTATTCAGATATTTAAGTATTATCCTTGGCCAAGAAAAGAGAGATTTCTCTCAAATCTTATCAAATTCACAATTCTAATGAAAATTATCAATCAAAAAAGAACAAAGTATATGTTAGCATCCATGAAAGTCATAATAAACAATCAACAATTAAAGAAGAGGAACAAAATGTTATAATAAAACAATGGTTAACAGAAAGACTAAAAGACAAACTCCAAAGAGCGAATATTTTATCTTTGCACCACCATAAGCCAATACATCTCTTTAGAAAAAGTATAGAAGAAAGTGATAATGCTGCAGAGGAGGAAATAATCTATTTGACTGGAAACCATATTGTACATATGATATATGCCTATGGCGGATTTATTCCTTCAACTTTTAAAACTATTGAAGTATTCACTCTTGATAAATTTATTAAATGGATTATTCAGGAGAAAAATAAAGATTTGCTTTTCCAATGCATTGAAGAATTAGAACAACAAAAATAATAAGGGTTTTAATTTAGGTTTATTTAATGCAGAAAATAAATAATTTATATAATTAGAAAATTGGATAACAAAAACCATAAAACCCTATATGTGTTATTTATTTTCAAACTCGTTTATAATATAAAGATTGAATATTCTTAAGTGTTTGAAAAATTATATCCACAAGAATTATTATTATTATTATTATTATTTCAATGCCTTTGATTATTTAAAAAGATTTTTTATAAATATTAATAATCCCATATGTTAATTCCCTTAGTAAATTGTCTAATTTTATTATGATTATATATAATATAGTTTTCCATATCTAATATAATTATATATGAAGCTGCTAATAGCTGAAGATGAACCAGATATCGCATTAACTTATAAAAAAGGATTAGAGTGGAAAAATTATCATGTTATAATCACCTCAAATGGAGAGGAGTGTCTAAAAATATATAATGAAGAATTACATAAAATTACATTTGGTATTGGTGAGGTCAATGGCAGTTCTAACCCTTCTTCTTGCAAATCGTTAGCAAATAATCCGCCTTTTGATATCGTACTTTTGGATTATCGTATGCCAGAAATCAACGGTTTGGACGTAGCAAAAGAGATTTTATCTATTAATCCTCATCAAAGAATAATATTTGCATCTTCATACGTTAATGATGAGCTAAAGGAATTAACCAAATGTTTAGTCTTCAGTGTAGAGTTTTTGCAAAAACCATTCTCGCTTAATCAGTTGATAAATATTTTAGAAGATAATAAATTATATTCAGAACTTCAAAATTACAATATAGATATAGATTTGGTTAAAGCAGTTAACCCTACTCATGAACAAATAATGGAATTAATACAAAAAGTTAGACAAGTAGAAAAAACAAAAGCTATTTAGATGTAAGAATTATAACTGTTATCAAAGCTGCTAAAAATATTTGATAATATTTGCATTTGTTACATAATTTAAACGATCATCAGATGATGATATAACGATACCAAAATTATTGTTATTGTAAAGGAAATTATCTACATTAAAATCAAACATTTATTTTATAAATTAAAAAAAGATCGATATTACAAGTACTAGAATACTTTTATTTTTTGAATCATATTTTAATATAAATAAGATAACCATATAATCATAGTAAGAAATTTCATAATCCATCGTAGTAGAACTAAATTAAATTACACGCCTGTTTCTCAAAATCATTTATAATTTGTTCTGTAAATAAGGAAAAGGATATTGTTCATAATTCATTTTATTTTGATGATTATCCAGTGGTCGTTTGTTATACATTGCCTAGGTTATCGATAAATCCAATAACTTGAAAATGCACCAGCAGTCCGGACTGAAAGAATTATACAGATCTATAGTAACAATATACCATTTAATAATGATAATAAAGTTAAATCAAACAATATAAGGAAACCAAAATTAAATGAATTATTTTTTGCCCAAATCATTTCGTAAAATTATACGATAGCGTGCTTTTCCCGATTCCAGATGCTCAAAAGCATCATTTACCTCAGAAAGGGGGAATTCTTCCGTAACAGGCTCGATATTATGCCGACTACAAAAGTCAAGCATTTTTGCAATAGTTGCAGGCCCTCCTGTGGGCGAACCACCAATAGACCTTTCAAAAGAAATCAAAGGAGTTATACTAGCATTAACTTGATGAGCAGCTCCTACAATGTGTAACTTGCAGCCAGGACGAAGTGTATTAATATACGCATCCCAATTGAGGTCAACATTAGAAGTAACTAGTACCATGTCAAACTTGTTTGTTAAAGAATTCAATATATCGGAATTTCTGGAATTGAAGAAATTATGAGCCCCAAACTGCCTTGCTTCTTTTTCCTTTTCGGGGTTGGTAGAGAGTGCTGTAACCTCACAACCCCATGAATTAAGAAATTTGAGAGCCATATGACCTAATCCACCAATTCCAACCACTGCCACATGATCTGTTGCTTTTATGTTATTTTGAATAATCGGATTAAAAACTGTAATACCGCCACAAAACAAAGGACCTGCAGTTTTTATATTTAAATTACCTGGTAGCGGAAAAGCCCATATTGCCTGACAACGAACTTTATTTGCAAAACCACCATATCGCCCAACAATTACAGCTTCTCCATTCAAACAGCGATTTTGATGTCCGCTAAGGCATTGATCACATATTGAACATGATCTAGCTCTCCAACCCAATCCTACATATTGGCCAATTTTTAGATGCTGTACCATATTCCCAGTCGCAGATACCTTACCAATAACTTCATGACCAGGCACAAATGGATATTGTGTGATACCCCATTCGTTTTTGAGCATATGTAGATCGCTATGACATATACCACAATACTCCACTTCTATTTCTACTTCATCAGGTTTTAAAGCATCAAGATCAAATTCAAATGGGTTAAGTTTCTCACCAGCCTTTTGAGCAGCATAAGCCTGAATTGTCATAACAATAGATCCCACCGCTTGTATAAATAATTAGTTATTAAATAAATTCCAGTTTATTTTATAAAACAATACTGTATGCCATATTCTATTTGGATATGTCAAGGACCCAATTAATGTTCTTTTATAATAGCAATGTCAAAAATTGCATTCATAGAGGTTAATAAACTAAATATAACAATAATGACAATATACCTTGGGATAATTAAGTATAACTACAGTGGCTTATTATACCCATTAACCCACCAAAAGAGGCATTATGGATAATATATGATATTTTCTTAGTACATATTAGATGATATAATAATAATAATTAATTTTCACATACGGTAAAAAGACTTCAATAATTTCAGATTTTAGCATTTTTGGTATTTTACAAAGAGGCTCCTAACTCCTGAACAAGTAGAAAAATATTTTCCAAGCTTTCTTACTTTTATAGATTCCACAAAGCAGCAGCAAATTCCAAGACCAGCAGATAACAAAAGAAAGAAAGAAAGAAAAATTTCTATTCCGGAGGCAAAAAGAAAAGACATACTGTTAAAAATCAACTTACAGTAAACACATACGATCATCTATCCTTCATAAGGTTGTCTATAAGAAATAACACATAGACATGATTATATATGGAATATATAAGAATAACCGTCCTGTCATTCCAAAACAAGAGGTTGTTACTGTAGTTATTGATTTAGGATATCTTGGTATAGAAAAGGATTTCCCAGAACAGCTATCCGCCATACCAAATAGAAAGAAGAGAAACCAACAAGATTTAATCTCCGAAGAAAAAAAGTATAACAAAATCTACTCTAAAAAAAGAGAATTGTAATAGAACACACACCATCATTTGTCGATTGAAAAAGTACAGGGGGACAGTGAGTGATATTTTCAGAAACAAATTGAGAAAATGTAACAAGGTGTCAGATATAGTTACAGGCCTGATAAACTATAGAATAATGAACCAGCATCACTAAAAGGAAAAAAGTACATCAATAGTGAATCGAATGAAATGTTTCTAATTATGCGAGATCTAATGTATTAAATGGAGAAATATATACAAGAGATACAAAACTGGAATTAATTTACCTTAATATATCTATAGTGGATTTCGATATAAGGAAACACGTTAAGGAAATACACAAGCAAAGATTTAGAGATTAGATGAAGCATAGTATACCATCACCATTTATTCAATGGTTATGGATCATAAAGGATTCAACATTATAAATCGTTTTTTAAATAATATATGATTCTTTTATTTATGCTTAATTTTATCAATCATGATTTGCGAGAGTATCAAGTACAGGCATTAACAATCCGGCATAATTCAAAATATCCTATTGATCCGCATAAATTTTTAATATTTGAAAATACATTTGTTTATGAAAAAGCAAAGGTTGTTTATTTTCATCCGATATCAAACAATAAACTCAATTTTAAACATTTTATTTTATGTTTTGTCCTTCTATATAATGCAGGTTAACGAGATAGCATTAATGAAAGTTAAATAAAATCATTTATTGTGATAATTGTTAATTGTTAATATATCATAATTTGATATGCAATAATAAAGTATGAATTTTTATGTAGATAAAAACTCAATTAAACCGTTTGGATAGTTATCAGCCATATCCATCAAGTTCCATGGATATTAATTGCCTTGTATTATTAAACATCTGATCGTAAGGCAGTATATTTATTATTATTTCAATGCCAATTATAATTGCTAGTTCTATTTCAAAAGTTAAAGATTTTAGATATGCTGTACCATATCCATAACATGGATTTATGAGACGATATCAAATTTAAAAATTAATAATATAAATAACACCGATTGGTTAGGGGACTAGAGAATCACCTCAAATTTTAAACATAAGATCATCTGGTGTTAATCAAGGAATTTGATCATTAATAGTTCGGTCAAACCTTCTTCAAGTTCAATATTTTATCTGATAGATGGTCAAAAAATGATGTTTATATTATATAGCAATATAAATAACACATATTTTTATCAAAACAATGAAGTGTTATTAACTATTTTGATCATATCTAAAATATCGGAGGTAATTGTAAATAACAAACTCGATGTCATCAACAACAATCAGAACAATATCTGATATAAAAAAATTACAAAAAAACAAATCAATTCTTATTGCAGGATTTCCAGGCCCAGGACTGGTAGGTTCCATAAGCACAAGCTATATAATAGAAAAAATGAACATGCATCAGATCGCATGTGTCGAATCGGAATATATTTCTCCTGGTGTAATATATGTAGATGGAAAACTTAGGCATCCATTTCGTTTATATGCAAATGAAGAAGGAAATGTTTGTGTTATTGTATGCGAAGCACCTATAATGATAAATGGTATTCATTCTGTTCTCAATACAGTAATGGATTGGGCCATAAAAAATGCTATTCAAGAGGTTCTCGTGCTAGACGGCATTGCTGTACAAGGTATTCCAAGATCAGATAGGCAGACTATTATACTAGGAAGTACTGAAATGGATGAGACTATAAAAAATAGCAATAATGAGAATGGTTCTCCATCTTCTAAACAAGCACATAGACTAAGTAATTTTAATAGGGTGGCTATCGAAGATTCAAGTAAACGGTATACTACATTCATCGGCGGAATTGCAGGAGGATTGCTATCAGCATGTTTATCATACCAGATCCCTTGTACTGCCATTCTTGTTCCATCTTCAACTGGTATTCCCGATCCTGAGGGAGCAGCAATTTTAATCGAGTCATATAATGACATAATAAAGAATGAAAATTTAAAAATAAATTCAACTCAATTAAGAGAACAAGGACAAATTTTAAAAAAACAATTAGAGCAAATAATAAAATCAGAACAGCAGCAAAGAGATCAAGGATCTATGACAGATCAAGGATTAATGTATGGGTAATACAATATTGGAAGGATATAACAAAACTGCAATACCCCATAACTTTCCTTTAAAACAATGGAAATTATCGTCTATTTTATATCTATAAAGAATATTTAATCAAAAGCATAAGACAAGTTATCTCTCATTGCTACAAATATTCTACTATCAGATATTCACATAGAAGAATTTATAATGTCCATGGTTTGTAATCCACTTTTATTTTGTTATCTTTCGAGTCCAAAAAAGTGCACTAATCAAAGATAAAAAACAGTATGATCGTTTTTAAATATGGATAAAAGACCAAATCTTACCCGCCATATCAAATTCCTTTTTTCATCTTTAAGAACAATACACATATGATGTATTTTATAATACGTATTAGATAATGCTCCAATTTTAGCATCATAATGAAAATTGAACCTGAAATTGTGGTCAGATTTGGGTATTGTCCATTCATCATACTTGGCTGAAAAACAAATTAAACCATTACTATTTCTTAATTATTATAATTGTATCATGTTTTGATAAATAGTGTTAATAAGATCATTGTGCTATTCAATTTTTATCAAATAATAATACCCTCTAAATATGGCGGCTAAAAACAATCATCAGTTCCCAAATACCTATCGCAGGCCTCAAAAAAATGGTGACGATCATATTCAACTTTTAAAAGTTCATCCTTATTTCCATGATATCAATTTGTAATATGGCTACAATCCCAAAAAGTATTAAATCGTGCGTTATACTTATAGAAGGGCAAAAAACATCATATACATATTTTTCAAATTCAATTGACTAACTATGAATAATTCCACTAAAAATCTTCATGTTGTAGAAATGGAATAAATCTGTTGTAGATATTAATGAACTTTATTAGGTTTGGATAATGATTAGTTTAAATGAATTAATTCAAATAGTGCACTAATAATAAAAAAATTATATTATGAACATATTGGTGAAATTAATGAGTATTTCGATTATAGTTTTGATTGTATTTACTTTTTTAAATAATAATATAGGTATATCTATTGCAAAAGATAAAATAAAAAATAGTTTTGTAAATAAAAATTTAATTCCTATATGTTGTACCTGGGGTATTGAGATGAAAGGTGGTATTCTAACATATTCATTTAATGGGGGGGATAAAAAGGTAGAAAATGCAGTAATAAAGGCAATAGATTCATGGAATAAAAACCTGAAGGGCCTAGAATTTAAGAAAACCAATAGTGATGGGAATATCATCATTTCTTTTACAAATGATGGTAAAAAGGTTGCAGGAAAAACCGTAAATTCCATTGATTCAAATGGATTTATTAGAAAATCTTATGTTACATTATCAAAAAAATCTTTTAACCGTCAATTTAGTCCCGCCGAAATAGAGCTAGTTGCTAAACATGAATTTGGACATGTATTGGGATTGAATCATGCAAATTTTAACGGGAACCTGATGACGAGTCAGGTAAATAAAGGCAGTGGAACGATATCATCATGTGTAATCGAAGCTGTAAAAACTGCTAATGAGTGGAAGCTAAAGGAAGGCGGTGTTTCAATACATAAACCGACAAAAAGTTATGTGATATGCTAAAAATAATTTATAAGATTGATTACTCTAATTTATCATCTAACTTTAGAAAAAATCAAATATTATTAAATATCCCATATTGTTTTTTGAAAGTAACATAATTATTTTTTTTAGCAAGATTAAGATGGATATAGAAGATTAATCTAATTGTTGTAATGAATAAAAATAATTGGTAAAAAAAAGCAAACTCTCATCATCATTATTTTCAATTAATCAAATTGCTCAAGGAATAAAGGCAGGAGATATCTCTCCTGTGGATTTAGTTGATGTTTGCTTAAGAAGAATAAAAAAATTAAATTCTATTCTAAATTCATTTATAACTGTTGTAAATGAACAACAGATTTTCGATCAAGCCGAAATATCTGAAAAAGAAATAAAACAAGGTAATTACATTGGACCATTACACGGCATACCTTTTTCAATAAAGGACATGTTTTATGCCAGAGGCATTAGATTTACTGCGGGTTCAAAAATCTTTACTAACTATATTTCAAAAGTAGATTCAACGTCTGTAAAAAGAATGAAGAAAGCTGGGGCAATTTTAATTGGTTGTAACAATCTTAATGAGTTTGCATCGGGAATAACTGGTAAAAATCCATTTTATGGGGATTCTAAAAATCCATGGGATTCAGGACGAATATCTGGAGGATCTAGTGGAGGTTCAGCAGTTGCAGTTGCAACTGGCATGATCCTGTTCTCCTTGGGAACAGATACGGGAGGTTCTATTAGAGTTCCTTCAGCTCTTTGTGGTGTAGTTGGTCTAAAGCCCACCTATAATTTAGTGAGCAAAAAGAAAGTCTTTCCTCTATCGCCTTCATTGGATCATGTGGGTTGTATTGCGAAAAGTGCAGAGGATGTATCTATAGTTTTAGAATTTTTATGTAAAAAAAATAGATTGGATAAAAACAAGGAGAACAAAAAGAGATCTTTATTTATGAACCTTGAAAATTTTAGAAATAAAAAAATTGTTTTAGGAATTCCTGAAAATTATTTCTTTGACTTTTTACATCCAGACGTGGAAGAGATTTTTTATAATTTTGTAAGAAAGGCATCACTCCATAAAATCGAAATTAAAAGATTCAAATTACATAACACTGAAAAATATTACAATAGTTGGTTAGATATCCGACTTGCAGAGGCCTCGGACACACATCATAGGCAAGTAAGATCGGATGAGTATAGCAAAGAGGTAAAAAATATGCTAGTTGAAGGAGCAAAAGTACGTGCAATTGATTACATTCGCTCAATGCATATTATAAAAAAAATTAAAAAAGAATTTTTGTTATTGTTAATGCATAAGATGGATGTAATTATTGTTCCAACAACTGTTATTCCTGCTCCAAAATTGAATGAAGAGTCAGTAATTGTTAATAAAGATTTTTTGATAAATGTTCGTGAAGCCTTACTCAGAAATACCATTATATTCAACAGTATAGGTTTACCGGCGGTTAGCATACCATTAGGGTTATCCAGAAAAGATCGCCTACCTATAGGTTTACAAATAATAGGACCACCAAATGGAGACGATCTAGTTTTATCAATTGCACATAAGTTTGAATCTATAACTGATGAGATTTCAAAATACATTCCTACATCCATCGAGGTTTAAAATAATGCCGATATTTTTTTTATGGGAATTGATTGATATTTTTATAGTATCAAAATTTTCTTTTTCTATCAAGTTATCTTGTTCCTGCAAACACTTTATTAAGATAGTTACATAATAATTCTTCTTGTAATATGTATTGTAATCACTTTTAATGAGAATTCGCTTTTTAATGGTTTATTTCAGATTATTACTTAAATGAAGAATTTTAAATATAAGATATAGGTATAAAGAAAAAGATTAAAAATATTAAATTTTTTATCGTATTTTGAAATCGAAAAAAAATACAATATCAAATAGTTTGCAGTTTTAATGTAGATCTATTTTCAATTTTATTAATACGATAAATTAATAGGGATGTTTTGCATATATATTTTAATAAGTAAAAAAGATATGAAAGACAATATTCCTAATGATAAAGATGATCCAGATAAACCTAAACCAGCAGTTTTTCCATCTATTAAACAACATTACTATCAAAGCAAACTGTTACAGTTAAAAGATTATAATGAAACTTTTGAATTGGTAAAATCAACTGTTGATAAAAAATTTAAAATGCACAGAGCTGGATTAAGTTTAATATTACAGATACTACCAATACAATTGGGCGCGTACCATATATTAGGTTCAAATATGATTATAGTAAATAAGCGTATACTCGATATAATAAAAACAAAAAAATCTTTATTAGAATATAATGCATATTTGTTTATGGTATTATGCCATGAATATCTGCACAGTTTTGGAATAATGGATGAAATGCAGGTAAGACAAATGACTTATGATCTTTGTAGTTCTTTTCTGGGCGAAAATCATTCTGCAACAATGATGGCCAGGGATCAGCCATGGAAAGTGTTTCCAGAATTACAACTACATCAAACAAACAAATTTGAGAACACGTTTGAAATCATAAAAAACTTTGACAAAACTACTCAATCATATATTAATTAAATACCAAAGATCAGTTTTGATTTACTTACACCCATTCTTTAATAATACTATTCATTAAGGATAGAGCGCAGGAAAATTAAATTTTAAATAGATTCGATTTAACCGAAACAAAAAATAGTAACTAGATACAAATAATATATGGAAGATGTGGTATATCATATTTTTGGTGGAATAAATACCTTTACAAATCTGCCTGTTCTGAATAATGAAACAATAATAATGGATAAGTTATGTTTAATATGATAGAACTAACAAATTAAATATATCTTTAAAAGATAACATCATAAAATGTTAAACATAATATTGATTGATTGAATGCTCAATAAAATAGATCTCTATGACAAAATAAAAATAAAAAAGATATCTTTTTTAGATATTTGTTGTGTTTTAATTATTGTTGTTTTTGTTTAGTGGCCGCTTTGGTCAGCGAATGCTGCATTGCCTGCAAAATTGAGGTTTGCACACACATCAACGTTATTACCTGAGGCTGTAATTGGTGAAGCTGCACCGGAGGTCAATACGGCTGAATGGCTTGGTTGGACACATCCTTGATCTATGCTTTGGTCAGTGTGAGATCTTTTGCCGTTGTGTTTGAAGTGGTTAAAGTGATTGAATTCAAAGCTGTTGAAGTGATGTCGATCTCTATTTGCAAAGACACTACCTGTACTTGCTGCGATAGTTCCTGCAATCATTATTGTTGCAAATGCGACTACAACAAATGCTAAAGATGCTTGTTTTTTTGTTACTGAAATCATTATGTTCAAAACATTATTAGATTTATATAATATTACAATT
>JAICXY010000188.1 GCA_025934495.1 Candidatus Nitrosocosmicus sp. | reverse complement strand
TATTTTACCATGTGGTGATATAACACCAGTGTAACTCATTATCAAGCCCAGTGCACATCTTTCCCTAGATCCGACACAAAACACATTTTGAACTTTTGAGAATCTGTTTGTTTTTATACAATCATCAAACATCTTCCATATTTTATCATAGCTTAGATTATTCTCAGGTGAAACTTGCAGACTCATCATAATCAAGCATCAATCTCCTTGAGTAAATATCTCAATGCTACAAATGACATATCTCCATTATTAAGCGCTACTAGATGTCCCTGTCCAACTACTCATTTATTTTTATGAATGGTTTTTTGTTTATATATTAAAATTCATTTGATAATATGTTTTTGTCTCTTCAATCGTTCTTTTTAAATTCATGATAGTAATTATATTTGGGACCTGCCTTGTTATATGATTTGAAAATCGACTAAAATATGATTTGCGTATGGCAAAAATAATATCCATTTTCACTGTTTCCGTTATAATTCTTTCAACAAAAAGTCAACAAATAACGATAAAATAATCATATGCAATAAAGCATTAATTTGTTATATAGGTTTTATAAAAAATATTTCTGCAAATGAATTTGTACATATTTGCCTCTATAGATAATTGAGTATTTAGGTGCAATGTTGTCCAGGAATGAATTGTTATTGTTGTTGTAATGTGAATAGTCTTCCATACTAAAATACATATTCTTGAGCGAGAGTGAAAGTGTGAGCGAACAAACAGTTAAAAGATTACAATCAAATGCATACAACTATGTGAAAATTATAAAGCAGAAATGGCCATAAAACATTTACTGTTATAGCCGAATATGCTATTACTGCTGCGTTATAGGTATTAGTAGATGTTTATTTATATGTAAAAATAAGGTATACTGGTAAAACAATTTTGAAAATAATTTCCATCATCATTTTTACATCAATTTTACTATTAATTTATGGTACTTGTCATATACTCTCCTCCTCCTTTCAAATAACGTATAGTAAAGTACAAATAGCATTATCACCCCCACCTCAGAGTGGCTTTAACAGTACCAAAGTCATCATCCTTGCATTTGATGATTCACCAAAAAGCCAGTTTACTTTAGCTAAACCCGTGCTAGATAAATATGGATTTAAAGGTAGTTTCTTTACTGTCTGTACTTTTGTAAATAACGGTATTACTCGGTTTGGAAATTTTTCTATGAATTGGCAAGATATTAAAACTCTACAACAACAAGGCCACGAAATAGAATCCCATACAATGACACACACCGATCTGAATAACAAATCACAGCAGAATTTAGATTACGAAATAGGGGCTTCAAAACAATGTCTTTTGAATCATGGAATTAACTCTACCATTTTTGCATATCCAGCAAGTACTGGGCATGACAATGCAACAGTAGTAAATGTTGTTTCTAAATACTATAACCTTGCCAGGTCAGGCGATGCACCTATGGCATTTTTGCACTGCAATGGTTATAAAAAAGAGAACGACTGTACGCCGTTTAACAAACTTGGGCATTTAAAATATGAAAATAGATACGTTATTAAGAATTGGAGTGACCGTCCTAAATCACAAGCAGATAACCAGGTAGCTGTACCTATGAACAATACACAGATGTATAATCAATTTGTTAAAGAAGTGAATTTACAATCAGTATATAATAAAAATGGATGCATACAAGCAGTTCCAATTGTGGTTTATCATAATTTTTTAGTGGATAAAAACTATGTAGAACAACCCAATCTATCTGTTACCGATATTGGATTATTTTCAGATGAAATGAAATATTTGCATGACAATGGATTTGTAGTTTTAAAGATGTCTGATCTTGGATATAATCAAACCACCAACTATCTCTATATTAAAGGACCCTTGAATCCTCAAATGAGAAATTGTTAAAAGAAATGATTTATAATTATATTACCTCAGATGTTCGTCTGGAATATCCACTGCTAATGCTATTAAATTCAGATTTACGAAATGCCATATTGCAGTTAAATAAGCCTCAAAACTTTTGTCTTGTCACAGGCGATTTAATTGTATACAAAACAGGAAATATACATTTAGTCCGGGATTGATAATAATATATCTATTAGCGTCAGGATAAGTTATACCATAAAGCATCTTTTATCTTTTGACGCAATTACTAATGAACGCTTTAGAGAATATCTCCATATAGATTAATCAGGCATTGCAATTACAATCGATAATCACAGATGATAAGATCGAACATATGGTCGTCATATAGCCGTCAGATGGTCGTCATATAGCCGTCAGATGGTCATAAATGGTACAGATTCCAATATAAGCACGATTTCATATGAAATAATTTATTTATTAATACATTGGGATATAATAATAATGTAAAAATAATAGATGGGTATTAAAACGCCGCATGCAGTAAAATCAAGAGTAATAAAAGAATGGATTCAAGGGATTTCCAGGGATCAAATAGCATCCAATAACGAGATAGGTGCAGGGACAGTTACGAGTATAATACAGCAAACTAAAAACAATCATCCTTATTATGATATAGATTTGATAAGAGAGCTCGCTTTAAAACTAAAAAAAGAAAATCTTGATTTGAATTATTTTGCTCCGGCAGTTAGATTAAAAAAATTAGTGGATAGACT
>JAICXY010000111.1 GCA_025934495.1 Candidatus Nitrosocosmicus sp. | reverse complement strand
GTCTTTTTAATACCATAATTTGATTCCGCAACCTGCATAGCTTTTTCATTTATATCGTATCCATAAGCATCGAAACCTTTTTCTTTGACAAATTTTGCTACAGGGAGTCCTAATTGACCTAGGCCTATAACAACTACTTTATTAAATTTACCTAAAATATTATCATAGTACATTATTGGATTCTATTAGTCATCTTCCTGATGATGATAAATAATCCTTTCTGATCTTTTTAATATTTTTAAAATCTATTTATTTCTACTATAAAACTTTTCTGCTTTTATAAATCACTTAAATCGAGAGCCGTTTGTAAATTATTAGTATCATGTGGATGAAATAATTTACATTCAGTGATTCTTTTATTGACGGAGTTGACCTGTAAATAGAATTTATAATGAACATATCTTATGATATCGTGAAAGAAAAGTTCTCTTAAATGTATTATTTCGCCATTTTTATCTATTTTTTCGGTGATTGGGTTGGTAAAAATGATAGTCATTTTTTTTGACAAGGTTATTAATGAAAGATCTTTGATAAAATTTCTTACTTCTAAATGTGTTTTATCTTTAAATTTATAGATAAACATTTGAGTTACATCATCAAGTAATATTAGGTCAAAATTTAATATTTTTATCTTTCTTATTAATTTAGCAAGATCGTTTACTTCATAAATTCTTTGATAAGCAATATTTTTTAGATATGTGTTGCTGTTTTCTTTATGGATAGGATATTTTTCTATTATCGATTTTATTCTTTCTGGTCTAAAATTTCCGGAACCATCGATATAAATTATTCTTTTATTATATAAACTATTGACGGCGCAAATTAAAAAACTGAGTTGAGTCTTCCCTGAACCCTTTTTGCCTGTAATCTCTATAAGATTTCCAAATTTCGCTTCATTAAATAATAATTTATCTAAGTTTGTAATCCCTGTTTTATATATATAATATTTTAAAAATTGATTTATAAATATTTTTTATCTTTTATATTGTCTAATCTTACGTTTGATTTATTCATAAAGGAAGCTTTTTATTGTCGCCTAGATTTTTTCACATTTGAATAACAATATGGCAGCAGCTCCTTCACAACAGCAACCTACTAAAAGACCTTTAAATGTACTACAGAAATCTGTTAATAGAAAAGTTGCTGTAAGATTAAAAAGTGAAATTGAATATAGAGGCAGAATGACAAATGTTGATTCATATATGAATCTTATTTTAAATGATGCAGAAGAATTTGATGGTAATGATTTGATGGCTAATTATGGTAAAGTGGTTATTAGAGGTAATAATGTACTTTTCATTAAATTGGAAAAAGAATTTTAATTATTAGTATATTTCTAAATTATTTTTATAACGATTGGAATGTCACGAAGGTTTATATTTACATCAGAAAGTGTTACAGAAGGTCATCCAGATAAGATCTGTGATAGAATTTCGGATTCAGTTCTCGATGAATTCTTAAAAAAAGATCCTGAATCCCGAGTGGCTGTTGAAACATTGACTACTACCGGAGTCGTAATTGTAGCTGGAGAAGTTACCTCTAAATACAAATTGGATATCCAAGAAATTGTACGAAATGAGATTAATAATATAGGTTATAACAAACCAGAGTATGGTTTTGATGGTGATACTTGCTCCGTTTTAGTATCTCTGCATGAACAAAGTCCGGATATCTCTTTAGGTGTATCTCCGAATGGGGAGAAAGAACAAGGTGCTGGAGATCAAGGGCTAATGTTTGGATTTGCTATAGATGAAACTCCCGAATTAATGCCTCTGCCAATTACACTTGCTCACAAACTATCATTGCGTTTATCCAAAATCCGAAAAACAAAAGAATTGGACTGGATAAGACCCGATGGAAAATCTCAAGTATCTATATTATATGAAGATAATAAGCCGAAATCAATCGACACGATTGTTTTGTCTACTCAACATTCTCCGGATGTATCTCAGCAGCAAATCTATGATGAAATAAATGATCATGTAATTAAACCAGTCTGTCAAGATTGGATTAATTCTAATACCAAAATCTTTGTAAACCCTACGGGAAGATTTGTAATTGGTGGACCACCGGGAGACACTGGATTAACTGGGAGAAAAATTATTGCAGATACATATGGCGGAATGGGGCGTCATGGTGGTGGTGCATTTTCAGGAAAGGATCCTACCAAAGTAGATCGCTCTGCTTGTTATATGGCTAGATATATCTCGAAAAATATAGTAGCCGCTGGATTGGCAACTAAATGTGAAGTTCAAATAGCATACGCAATTGGCGTTGCAAAACCGATATCTATAATGGTCGATACATTCAAAACCTCGCAGATTTCTGAGGAAAAAATCGAGCAGAAAGTTCGAGATATTTTTGATACTAGTCCTGCAGGAATAATAAAAACTTTGGATTTAAAGCGTCCTATCTATAAGAAAACCTCTGCATATGGACATTTTGGAAGGTCAGATATTGATTTCAGTTGGGAACAAATCGATAAAATCGATCTCTTGACTACCCTTTTAGTTTCATGATATCTTTTCTTTTCTTTCAATTATCTTTTCATAAAATTTTTTAATTAAAGTTGATGAAATAATCTACTTGACAGATTTTTTAAAATCTTCTAATAAAGGTGATCTTCAACAAAATGACGGTAATGATGATTTATCTATTGCGGAGAATGAGCAAGATCTTTCAAAAGAAATTATGGAAAAAAAACAAAAAGGTTTACTGAGAACCGGACTTACAACAGGGACTTGTGCATCTGCTGCAACAAAAGCTGCATTATTATCGCTTTTGACAAATCTGTCACAGGACGAGGTTCAAATAACTCTTCCAAAAGGAAATGTTGTGACCATGAAAATTTCGTGGACTCGATTTAACGATAAATCTGTTACCTGTGCTGTAATTAAAGATGGTGGAGATGATCCAGATGCAACCCATGGATCAGAAATTTGTTCCACCGTGCAACTGATTGATAAAAATGGAAAAATTATTGTTGATGGTGGGATTGGTGTTGGCCGGGTAACAAAACCTGGTCTTGGTCTTTTAATTGGTTCAGCAGCAATCAATCCTATACCTATGAAAATGATTGTTCAATCTGTTAAAGATGTACTTGATATTAATGGTGATATTATGAACAATAATGGATTGAGTGTTATTATTTCAGTTTCGAATGGTGAAGAAATCGCAAAAAAAACTGATAATCCTCGACTGGGTATATTGGGAGGAATTTCAATTCTTGGAACAACCGGAATAGTTCTTCCTTATTCTACCGCATCTTTTGCAGCCTCAATAAGACAAAGTTTGGATGTGGGTTTGGCACTGGGATCTGATGTTTTTATACTTACTACTGGAGGAAGAAGCGAGGATTTTTGTAAAAATTTGTTTGGAGCAACTTACCCTGACCATTCTTATGTACAAATGGGCGATTTTGCTGGATATAGTGTGAAACAAAGTTATGAAAAAGGAGTAAAAAAAGTGATTATTGCGGGTTTCATTGGTAAATTGACCAAGATAGCTATGGGTGTAAAACAAACTCATGTTAGGGGGTCTCATGTGAATATGGATTTTATGGCAAAAGTGGCTCAAGAATGTAATATTTCTGAAGATATCGTAACGTTAATTAAAAACGCAAATACTGCCCGGCATGTATCTGAAATAATTGATGCATATGATATCATTGGTTACTATGATCTTTTATGTAAATATGCCTTTAATCAAATGAGTAGTTATTCGAAGAATCAACTATTGATCGATATAATAATGTTTAACTTTGATGGTTACGTTATTGGAAAATATCCTCGATGACTCAATTATCATTATTAAATTTATTAAATAATAATACAATTTGTTAAAGAAATCTTATAATATTGATTTTATAATATTATTAAAATATGTTGAAGCTTAGAGGGGATAATTCGTTATATGACCATGAAACTAAATAAACCAGAAATTGCAATAGTAGCTATTACTAAAAACGGAATTGAAATTGCTAAAAGACTAAAAGACGGGTTTGTTGAAGCAGATGTGAATATATTTGCACCATCTAAATTTTCTAATGCCGATTTATCTATAACATACTTTCAAGAACCCGTAGCTCAAAAGATAGGTTATGTTTTTTTAAATTACAATTATCTGATTCTTATTTTTTCTTTGGGGGCTGTAATTAGACTTATTTCTCCCTATCTAAAAGATAAAAAAACAGACCCTGCTGTAGTGGTAATTGATGATTCTGCAAAATTTGTAATAAGTACACTGTCAGGACATTTAGGTGGTGCAAATGAACTTACTATGAGAATATCTGATTTATTAAATTCCATACCAGTTATTACTACTGCGGCTGATGTTAATAAAACTATATCAGTTGATCTAATTGGTAACAAACTTGGCTGGGTTATAGATAGTTATGAAAATGTAACTAAAATAAGTGCTATGATGGTGAATGAAGAAAAAATAGGTATTTTTCAGGATGCTGGAGAAAAAAACTGGTGGTCACAAAAAGAATTACCAAAAAATGTTTCTATTGTAACTACACTCGATGATCTCTTAAATGATGACTATAAATCTTGTCTTATAATTACAGATAAAATAATTTTAAATGAATCATTACTGAAGAAATCTGTTATATATAGGCCCAAAACATTGATTATAGGAATAGGTCTTCATTGGGACACTACAAATGAAACGATTGAAAACGGAATAACAAATGTATTAAATGAGAACCATTTAAGTTTTAAAAGTGTTAAATTAATTGCGTCATTAGATAAGGGAAAACCTGTTAAGGGATTGGATACTTACTGTAAAGAAAAGAATCTTGATCTTTTATTATTTTCTAAAGAACGTCTTGGCAAGGTTGTAGTTCCCAATCCATCAGAAATTGTTGGGAGATATGAAGGTACTTATAGCGTATCCGAAGCTTCATCTTTATTAGCTTCAGATAGTATTTTAATAGTGCCAAAGAGAAAGTTTCCTCCAGATTTGACAGTTGCAATAAGTAGGGTGATAAATAAATGAAAAAAGCATTGTTGATAATTGATAGAGGTAGCAAAATGAATGAAGTTCAACATGAACTATCAGAAACCTGTTCAAAAATTAAAGCGATAACGGATTATTATTATGTTGATTATTGCTTTCTTGAGGTTTTACCTCCATTTATAAAAGAGGGCATCAACAAATGTTTGAGATATGACGTTGATGCGATTACTGTAGTTCCCTATTTCCTTTATCCTGGAATGAAACTTAAAGATGCAGTAAAACAAACATCATATTTTGCTAAACTTGTAAATAGTAAAATTGTAATTACAAAACCGTTATCTTATCAACCAACAATATCAAAAATTGTTATGGCCCGAGTAAATGCTTTAATATCTGAAAAAAACATAACTGGCAATAACTATTCTATTTTGTTAATTGGTCATGGTAGCAGTGATAGACGTGCTAGAGATGCGTTCTTGTATGCTGTCGAGAGTTTGAAAAATCATTTTAAATATGTTAATTTTTGTTTCCTTGAATTAGAGCCTCCAAATATAGAAGAGGGTATTAAAAATTGTCTTGATTCAAATCCTAATTCTATATTTGTTATTCCTTATTTCTTACACAAGGGAATTCATATACAAAAAGACATATTGGTTGATATCGATAGAGCATTAAAAAAATATAATTTTTCTAATTTATATGTAGCTGGGCATATAGGAGTTGATTCTTTGATAATTGATCTTGTTATTTCTTTGGCTAAGGATGCTGAAAATAAAAGTGGATTATTCTAAAAATTCTATTGGTGATGATTACAAGATTGGTTCTGCTAAAGGACGTGATATGTCCTCACGTTCATTTAATATAGAAAAACAAAGCTTTGATATTATTGAATCTGAGATTGGGAAACATGACTATGATAAAGATCAATGGGTCGTTGTGAGAAGAGTGATCCATGCAACTGCTGACTTTGATTTTGCCAAAGATTGTAAAATCCTTTTCCATAAAGGAGCTATAGAGTCAGCATTTTTGGCATTCTCAAAGCAATCGTATATTGTAACTGATGTAGAAATGGTTTTACATGGTATAAATAAAAAATCTCTTTCAAGTCTTGGTATGAATGGTATTTGTTATATAAATGATCCAGAATGTATTGAAAATTCAAAAAAATATGAGAAAACAAGATCCGAATTGGCGATCCAAAAAGCTATGGATAAAATAAATAACGGGATAGTGGTAATTGGTAATGCTCCCACTGCTCTATACGAAGTTATATCTTTGATTAAGGAAAAAAAAATATCTCCATACCTTGTTATAGGTATTCCGGTTGGATTTGTATCTGCCGTAGAATCAAAGGGTGAATTATCTAGATTAAATATTCCTTATATTACAAATAATGGAAGAAAAGGTGGAAGTTCTGCAGCCTCGTCGATAATTAATGCATTAATGTTAATGTATATCACAAATCATAAGAAAAACCAAGAATAATTATCATTTTTTTTCTAATCTTTTATTTTCTTTATTGCTTTTGGAAAAGGTTTTATAGATTTGCTGATTTTGTTTTTTTCAAATTAATGGTTGTTAACCTATTCTGTTATTTTTTAATTATTTTTTTGAATATTTGTAGCAGCTTTCTATAAAATTATCGGAAATTTTGGAATTGATAAAATGTGTATGCATGTATGAAGCAATACTGTTATTAGAGTAAAACCCGTCATAGCCATCAATAATTCCCTTTCCTTTTTTTAAAGTGTAAATTAATTTTAAATCTTTATGATTGTTAATTATATTTGAATAATGAAATTCATGCCCACGTATTCTTTTTACGTTACCAAAAATAGATTTATTATTATTTAAAACTGCTTCGGTATACCCTAAAATTAGTTTTCCTGTCATTATCGTTTCTGCATCAAACAGACCTACCATTTTGTACTTTCTTTTTTTGTTTCTATATCCCGAAATCGATCGTGTTAGATACATTAAGCCACCGCATTCTGCATAAAGTGGAATGTTATCTTGTGCCAATTTTAAAATGCTTTTTTTAATGGATGTATTCTTTTCCAATTCATCTGCTATTATTTCTGGAAATCCTCCTCCTATTATTATACCCGTGGTATCCGGCGGGATGGATGTATTATTAATAGGACTGAAAAACTCTATTTTTGCTTTTTTTTGTAATATTTCTAAATTATCCTTATAATAAAAATTAAAAGATTTATCTAAAGCAATTGATATTTTTATCTTTTTTCTATTAAATTCGTTTCCATTATTTCCTTCGTTTTGTACCATTTCTTTTGGATTATTTTTATTGATGTTCCCAATTTCTATAACTTTTTCTATATCTACAGATTGCGATATTTCTTTAGCATTTTTAATTATATTGTTTATATTGCTAATACTTAACTCCCTTGTAGGGACAAGGCCTAAATGTCGTTCTTGAAAGTTGTTTCTATTGCTGAATATCTTGCCTATTATAGGGACCTTTATTTTTGATTGGAAAGCTTCTGTAATGTATTTCAAATGTCTTTCGCTTGAAATATGGTTTAATATTACTCCTGCGATTTTTATTTTTTTATCAAATTTTATAAAACCTAAAGTTATTGCAGCTAGGGACCTTGCGGCTTTTCGTGTGTCTACAACTAAAATTATTGGGACATTGAGGATTTCCGAAATATGTGCAGTACTCGCATAATTGTTTTTCCCTGATAGGCCATCGAATAATCCCATTACGCCCTCTAGCACTGCAAACTCAGAATCTTTTGTAGTATTGAAAAAAGATTCAAAAATGCCTTGTTTGCCCATCAACCATACATCTAAATTTTTAGAGCTTTTTTTTGCGATTGCATTATGATATGAAGGGTCTATGTAATCCGGTCCGATTTTGAATGGTTGTACTCTGTATCCTTTTTTCTGGAGTCCATGTATTATTGCCATTACAATTGTTGTTTTTCCAACTCCACTTGTTGTACCTGATATTATGACTCCCGGTATCTTCAATATCTATTGTATTTTGAAATATAACAAATAAAAATATTATTCGTATTTTTAATAATTCCTTTTATTTTTGTATGTATATACAGACTATACAAAAAATATATTTAAATTAAAAGACATTCTAAATAGGTTGAATCTATTTGCAGACTATTACGACAAAGAAATAACATTTTTCTTTGGAGTCCAAATTAAATTACTATGTTTTTAAAGTATGTCGTATACATATGATTAATGGCTGATGAATATAACCGTGATAAAAAAGATCTAAAGAAAGATGCGCACAATGCTGCCGATGACGCTCATAGTACCTTGGGAGATACAAGTAACAAAATTCAAGCAGGTGCTAAAGCCGTAGCCAATAAAATAAAAGATCCTAGTAAAGATACTGGCACCGAATACGATAAAGAAAAACTAAAAGAAGAATTAGATTAAATCGTATATAACAATTTATATTTTATTTATATATTTTATTCGTATTTATAAATAGATCTTTTGCATAATTGCTGCTAATCAGCTTTATGACCATTAGTTTATCCATCCGTTTGTTCTCTCTTTGCTTTGATACAATAATTATTTAAAAAAGCCATTACTTTTCAAATCATTCACTACTGGCTTGATAGTGAAACAGTTAGGCAATATTTACAATAAAGAAATAGCAAAAAGATATGAAAGATGTAAATTAAAACGTTTTACCTAAAAAGGAAAAGAAGATAGGTGCTATAGGCAGACATTTTAAACTAGATGAAAAAAATAGATTTTTTATGCTTTTAGTGTACTATCGTCTTTACATCACTTACACGTTAGCTGGCTTTCTCTTTGATTTGGATCAAAGCAGCATTTGCGTAGAGATATTCAAAAGATGGAGTATTGAATATGATAAGACAATGCGTACAAATTCCACAGAAAACATCTCAAATAACCAAAAGGCTGAAAACGCTCCAATAAATAGAGAAATATTTTCCAAGGCTATGGCTTTTATATATTGTACTGAACAACAGATACAATCAAGACCTTTAGATAAAGAAAGAAGAAAGATATTCTACTCATTAGGTAAGAAGAAAAGACATACTGTTCAAAATCAATTTATGGTTAACAATCATCGTGGTTATATCCTTGACAAAATAGCCACAAGAAAGGAAGGAGAGACATGACTATGATATATACAAGAATAACCATCCTGATATCCCTAAACGAGTAGTTACTGTAGTTGATCTAGGGGATTTGGACATAGGAAAGGATTTTCCAGAACAACCATCATCGCACTACTATTCAAAAAGAAAAGAAACTACCAAGAGTTACCAGATGATAAAAAAGAGTACAATAAAATTCATTCCAACAAAAAGAGGATAGTAGTGGAATATACTATCAGCAGAATGAAAATGTACAGCAGAATTATGAGCGATATTTTCAGAAATAAATTGAGAAAATATGATAAAATGTCCGACCTAGTTGTAGCAGGCCTGATAAACTATAGAATATTGAATCATCGGAACTAGAAATCGATATAGAATCTACGGAAATGGTCTGGTCGTTTCTAATTATTCGAGATCTAATAATGGCAACCCGGAGCCAGATTAATTCAAACCTATCTTTAACTTGAGTTTCATTAATTACATATTCGCCAATTTTCTTATTCCCGTTTAGTATTTTCTTTGATTATACTTTTGTATCCATCAGTTCCAAATAGAAACAAGATGACTTATCTTCATTATATGCAAAAAAGAAAGGTAATGCTTTCTCTGCGTTTCTAATTGATAGACCAAGAAAGTACAAGTGCAACCAATAATCGATAATTTGTGAAGATGTTCTATTTCTAAGGTTCATAAAGTAAATGGCTATTTTCAAGCTATATGTTCTCCATTAAGTTAACAAGGTCTACCTTACAGTTACACCATTATAAATACCTTGATAGTAAAAAGGCAAGTATCAATGATATATAACTTTTTTACTAAATGTTTATAGCTTAGTATATTTATTTATTATCAACTAGTCGTAATAGTATGGTAGCACTACTGCTTCTATACCAAAATGCACATTATTATCATAACATGTGTGGAGGCAAAAACCAAAACACATGTTGTTATTGATTACTATTGGACTATGTGGATTGAATGCTAGGTAGATAGTCGGAGGATTCAAAAAATTAAAAAGAAAATCTCTATAATTTCGTATATTTTTAATGAGGTACAAATCGGATTTTATCTTCAACTTCGTTTTTTATATAAAAAATTTGAGAATATCCTCTTGACTAAAACATCTTAAAAGATTTGTTTCTATGTTTTGTAATTCATAAATTTTGCGGGAAGAAAATATAATGAAATTGTAAAGGCAAATATAAGAAGTAATTTCTGATTTACAAAAAGCATATACTGATGAATGATTTATACACTGTTAGCATTGGTTGTATATTCAAAGGTTTAGAGATGCGGATATCTATATGATAAAACAGTTACTTGTAGCACAATCCGCAAGCGAGTTAAAGCATGCAAAAAATTGTAAATAGAGTAATTTAATTAGGCTTACACCGATTATGCAATTTAATCAACTAATTCAAATTCTGGATGCTTTTGCATTTATATGATGATTTGATCAATGTTTTATTTGTAACTTTATCAATCATGCATTTTTTATATGCTATTATAAAGCTAATTCTTTTTTTACTATTATATTTAGTTTATATTAGAAAATACTTATGTATAGTACTGGTATGCTTTTACTATTAGGTAAATAAATCATTCGTATTTTTTAAATAGCCCTAATTCAGACTAAAAAATTGGTATTTGATTCTACTTGACAATTCGATTAGAATTCAAAAATAAATCCATCTTATTAAACAATATTTGACTATAATAATATTAATGTAAAACACTATTACTAGATCGAAATTAAATCATGCTAAAAATCTATCCCTTCCTAAAAAAAACAAATGAAAGGAGATCTTTTTTTATTACTGTTATTATTTGAACATTATTCACAAGGCCCATTTATTGTCTTTTAATCGCGAGGACAAGATAATCTTATTTTTGCAAGCAAATCTTGTTGATATGTATAAAATTAATTATGATAACCAAATCCTCTGAAGATCTATTATAAAATATCAAAAAATTAAAATAATCACATTTAGAAATGACAGATTGCTCTATTCTATTTTAATCTCCTTTCCCTTTGGCTTGATATTTTTCTTTATATCAAATGTCACTTCCAGTATTCCGTTGTTGTATGTAGACCTAGCAGTTTCGATATCTGCTTGTTGTGGTATTTCTATATTTTTATGGTATCTT
>JAICXY010000077.1 GCA_025934495.1 Candidatus Nitrosocosmicus sp. | reverse complement strand
CATATTCATTTACAACGCTCGACAGACAACGTTCGGCTACTACTGCAAATATATTTTTTGTTCTTTTGATATGTTAATTGAAAGAATTTCTCTATATTTTGGTTCGATAATGGCGACCCAAATCCATATTAATCCTGAACCGGCTTTTACTACGGTTTCGTCGATGATATATTCATCAATATTTTTCTCCTTCTTCTTTAATTTCCGTGATTTGTATTTTTGTATCCATCAGTTCCAGATTGAAACATGACTTATCTTTACTAAACGTAAAAAAGAAAGATAATGCTTTAGTCGTTTTCTAAATAATAGTCCAAGAAAGTACAAGTACAATCCTATCCTATAATTTGTGAAGGTGTTCTACTGTCTCTAGATCTCATAGATAAAATAGTCATTTTCAATCTATAGGTTTTTCCTCAGGTTAATACGGCCCCTAGAAATGACAATACAATATATAAAGGATAGAATTGAAAACTTCAATTATTTTCCTTGCAAGACGAACAAGTGTAAACTAAAACATGTGAAAAGTTTTAATCTATTCGTTGACCAATTCAATGAAAGATGACATCTTAAGTTACAGTTCTGTAAAAGGTATGGTATGCGTCCTGTAAATTAATTGTGTTTGTTTAGATACCACAATATCTTTAGCTCGCCATTCTTAACTATAACAAGCATTCATTAGCATATGGACGAATATTCATTATAAAAATCATGGCAGAACAATCATAAATATTTTACAAGAATATGTACCTTTGTGTTTACACAGCTTTTAACAGAGCCTTTTTTATTGAATGATTTATATTTTTTAGATGCATTTTAATTTATTCTATAGTATATGGCGCCTGGTGATATGTATTTTGTCGAACATTTGAATGAGCTTCGAGTAAGATTTTTAAGAATCATTGTTTTTGCAATTTCAATTGTTATTTTTTCCTCAGTATTTGGTATACACTTGATAACCATAAACAATTATTCCTTTTATTTTGTTTCTCCAAGTGTTTATAATAACATTGCCAGTCAAGTAATCCTTTTCTTAAGCCATAATTTACTTCCTCAAGGTGTGAGATTAATTCAGACAGCACCTGGTCAATCATTATTTGCTCAAATATATGTATCAATTTTATTGAGTATTACCTGTTCGATTCCTATAATAGTTAATGAAATTTTTGGATTTGTTAGCCCTGCAATCTCTAACCAAACAAAAAAAATAACGATTTTTAAATTCATTTTCCCAATAACTATTCTTTTCTTAAGTGGTATTCTTTTTTCTTTTCTAGTAGCTATTCCAATTATGCTGACATTTTTATACCAATATGGTCAGTCATTAGGAATTCTTTCGTTTTTAAGCATAAATGAATTTATTAGTTTTGTTTTACAATTTTTTATTGCATTTGGAATATCATTTCAATTGCCTTTGATTATGTACATTCTTTCATTAACAGGATTAATAGACAATAGATTTTGGATAAAGAATTTTAAATATGCTTTAATACTTATAGTAATTTTTGGCGCATTTATAACTCCAGACGGAAGCGGAGTCACAATGTGGTTTATTTCTATACCCATGTTATTGCTATATTTTCTTGGCATTTTATTAATAAAACTAAAAGGTCGTAAAACGGATAGAATATTGAAAGCCTAGATATCTATATAAAATTTAAAAATTAAGATATGATTGATTGATTGATTGATTACCATAGATTAAACTACATGGGAAGTAATTTTTTTCCAATCAGCTATTAATGCCTCTGATCGGATATGAAGTGGTTCGCTTGACAATCTACTTTTAGCAAGGTCTACATATTCTTTTTTTATCTCAATTCCTAAAAAATGCCTATCCAAATTATAGGCGACTTTAGTAGTCTGGCCGCTTCCATTAAAAGGATCTAAAATTATATCACCATTATATGAATATAATTTCATTAGTCTATACGGGATTTCTTCTGGAAATGGACATGGATGGTCTATGTATCTTGGTGGAACTGGTGCCATATGCCAAACTGAATTTGCAATCTCTTTAGTCCATTCTTCATGTGTTGCAGGAAGAATTTCCCTTTTTTCATTTCTACCCGATTTTACATCACCTTTTCGTAAAACTAGGATAAATTCATGCATAATATTTGCTCTATAATATTTAGGGTAAGGATTGATTATGAAAGATCCATATCTATTTGTGCCTCCAGTTACTTTGTGCCATATTATTTCTTCGTGTAAATTCCATTTACCATCAGGAGTAACTAACTTTGATAAAAGTAAGTGAGGCAATGGTATAAGTGTTCCATTTACAACTTCATTTGCAATAACTATACAACAATATCCTCCCTCTTTTGTAACTCTATAAACCTGTTCATCGAATACAGAAACTAAGTTATTAAGATAATCATCTAGGCTAACTCTAGTGATGCCCCTATAATATTCCAAACTTTTCTTTGAAACATGCGTATCATAATCAATTGCATTTCCATATGGTGGAGATGTAATTGTTAACTGAATACTGTTAGAAGGAAAATTTTTTAATATTTTTTCACAATTTCCTAGAAGGATTTTATCATAAATTGATTCTGGTCTAATCAGCATCATCCTAGTTTTTCAAATTAAGTCGATAATCACAATACTCTAAAAATATAAACATATTGATAAAAAAAAGATAACAATCAAACTATAGAATTATTGTTTTTGTTTTATTTTTCAAGGATATATTCTTCGGAAACCTCCATACCAAAATGTCTTCCTGCTGGTTTTTTAGAGAAAACCAATATCTCGTCTCCGATTTTAGCATGGGTAACGGGCAAAATTCCTTCATTTTTATCCAAAAATCTTATGGTTTCTGCATTTTGAACTATTATTGTTCCTATTTCATTTTCATGTACCGCCTTGAATAATCTAAGAGGCCTAGTTTCGATTTTAGAACGACCCACAGAAACAATTCTTGTGGACCCTTTGGCATTTACAATTAAAATCTGACTACCAGATTCTAATTCTGATAAATATTTTGTAGTTCCATCAGGTGTAATTGTATAACAATGAACTGCTCCTGCATTTACTCTAAATGGCCTAGGAGAAGTAAAAGAAGAACCAACAGATTCATTATGTACAAGAAATAAAAAATTAGATTTGTTTCCAATTAACATACCTTCACCTTCAGATAGCATTGAAACAGTATCGATACATACTCTTTCACCAATACCGACATCTTTGATTTCTATTATCTTTGCAGGAATAATTTTAAAAACAGGATGCTGAATAATTTTTTTTATTTTATTTATTTCTGCTTCGTTATCGGTTTCAAATATTATGCCGTCAACGCCCAATTCTAAAACAGTAAATAATGTTTCTACTTCTTCGATAGACTTTGATATTGCAAATATTTCTGTGTTTGTTTTCTGCAAAATTGCAATGATATTCTCCAGTGGAATGATTTTCCAATCCTCTACGTCTATAACTACAAAATTTGCACCCTTTTCTGATATGGTTTTTATCTCTTCAATATCCTTATTACTATTTACTTTTTTATATACACCAATTTGTTTTTTGATTGGATTTGTATAGATGCAATTCGCTTCTTGTTTATAATTTACATCCAATTCTTCTTTTTTAACTTTATTTGAATATTTTAAAGAAAATTTTTCTAATTCTTCAAGGCTATTCAAAATTACATAATCTGCATCTTCAGAGGTAGAAATTATTTTAAGAGTATCATCTGTTTGATCATATTGAATATTTTTGGCAGGATCAAGGTATAATAAATCAATTTTATCTTTGACTTTATTAATAAAATCGATAGTAGAATTTTTTGACGATTCTATTCTCGGATTTAAAATAATTCTTTTATTTCCTTTATTTCCTTTTAAAATTTTCTATCACCTTGTCATATTTTTTATTTTCAAAGATAATTTCATACAGAGCATTTATTATTTTATTTGGATTGGAATGTTCAAATATATTTCTTCCAAAAGTAACACCTTTAGCACCAGCTTGCATTGCATTATAACACATTTCCAATGTACCAGTACTACTTTTTGATGCAGGTCCGCCTGCTATAACTATTGGAACTGGACAACTTTTTACTACTTCTCTAAAAGTGTCGATATTGCCACTATAAATAGTTTTTACGATATCAGCCCCGGCTTCAGCTCCGATTCTAGCAGCATGGGAGATAGTTGTTGGATCATTTGAATTTTTAATGTTTTCTCCTCTGGGATACATCATTGCAATTAAAGGGATACTCCATTTATTACATTCATCAGCAATTAATCCTAATGAATATAGCATCATCGGTTCTTCTTTGGATCCAATGTTGATATGTAAAGAAACAGCATCAGCACCTAATCTAATTGCTCCCTTAACTGAGCCCAAAAGAACTTTTTTGTTAGGATCAGGACCCAGCGAGGTACTCCCTGACATGTGCGCAATTATTCCAATATTTATAGGTCTTGATAAAATCTTAATTATTCCTTTATTCACAAGAATACAAGTTAAACCAGAATTTTCTGTATCAGATATAAATTTATTGATATCTTTTATACCTCCTAATGGTCCACTACTGATTCCGTGATCCATTGGAACACATAGCATTTTGCCCATTTTCAATATTCTGTTAAGCCGTATATCTTTTCCAAGGACCATAATAAGAGAAAAATTATAAACCTATTTAAAAGTGATATGTTTAATCTTATAAATATATTAAATATATAATAGAAAAATCAAGATAAAGCACATACAGTTGAAGAAGAATATTTATGTTTATTTTTTTTTATTAAATATAATATATGATTTATCTTTTCTTTTGGAATTGATGGAAAATTTTCTTCTAATAAGGACAAATCGATATTATCTTTTTTTTGTTTGTTGATAAAAATTAATATTTTATCCAACTCATCAAATAAAAGTCCAATATCATCCTCTGTTTGTTGATTTGCCCATAATCTAGCACTACTTTTTTTATAAATTATTTGATTTGGAATGTTTAAAAATTTGGCAAACTCTCGAACTTGTGTTTTGTAAAGACACCCTATCGGGGATAAATCCGATGCTCCATCACCATATTTTGTAAAATACCCTGTAGTAATTTCCGTTTTATTTGTTGTTCCTAGAACCATTTTGTTTAAAAAATTAGCATAATAATATAGAATATTCATTCTGATTCTCGATACTAAATTACCTTCAACTAGTCTATCATCGGTCTTTCCCAATGTATTTAAAAATTCATTTTTAATTTTGTTGACATATATTATTTTGTACGGTATTTTTAAAATAGAGCAAATTTTCATTGCATCATCTATATCCTGTTGAGGTGTGATTTCTTTATCCGGTAATAACAATCCTAATACGTTTTTATTTCCTAGTGCTTTGGTAGCTAAAAAAGCAACTAAGGTAGAATCTATTCCTCCAGATAGACCAAAAATAACTCCCCCAACATTTCCCTCCTTAACTTTATTTTTGATAAAACTATCGATAGTATTGTTAATTAAAGTAAAATTGTCCATCTAGTTTGAATTTAAGAATTATATATTATTAAATTTGTTATATATGATTTGTAATCGATTAACATAAATTTATATCAATCATTTTATCCGATAGAATTGCTTTAATATCGAACCAAGGTATTAAAATTAGATTAGATGGATACACGCAATATCGGGTTAAGGAATATCGAAGTTGCAGACACAAAAATCTGCTCCATTGATGGAGAAAATGGCAAACTAATTTATAGAGGTTATGATATCCTTGATTTGGCTAATCATTCAACTTATGAAGAAACTGCTTATCTTTTATTATTTGGCGATTTGCCACTTAAAGATGAATTATCTTTATTTAACAATAAATTGATAGAGTATAGAACAATTCCTGATTCTATTATAAAGAATATGAAAAATAAACCATTGAATGCTCATCCTATGGATATTTTGCAATCTTCAGTTTTGGAATTAGCTGATTATGATTCAAATAGATCGAATGAAGGAAAAGAATCTAACATTACAAGAGCTATTTCACTCATCTCTAAAATTCCCACAATTGTTGCCGCTTGGGATAGAGTCCGAAAGGGTATGGACACGGTCGAGCCATTGAAAGAAAACAATCACGCTCACAATTTTTTATATATGTTAAATGGAGAACATCCAAAACATGAAGTTTCAAAAATATTTGATATTAGTTTAATTTTGCATGCAGAGCACAGCTTTAATGCATCAACATTTGCAGCTAGAGAAATAGCATCTACAAGAGCTAGTATATATGCATGTATTGGCGGAGCAATTGGTGCACTCTCTGGAGAGCTACACGGAGGTGCCAATATACAAGTTATGAAAATGCTTCTTGAAATAAATGATATAGATAATGTTGAAAAATGGATTAAAAAGAGAATTGAAAGTGGCGGACGAGTTATGGGAATGGGACATGCAGTTTACAGGACAACTGATCCTCGAGCCGAGGTACTTGCTCAATTATCAAAAGCTATATCAAAAGAAAAAGATACTAAATGGTATGAAATAACAGAAAAAGTTGAACAAGTAACAAAAAATATCATGTTCGAAACCAGACAAATAAGGATATATCCGAATGTTGATTTGTATAGCGCATCACTTTATTATAGTCTTGGAATTCCTTTAGACTTAAATACACCTATTTTCGCTATTTCTAGAATTGCTGGCTGGAATGCACATATAATAGAAGAAAAATTTGCAGAGGCGGCTCCAAAGCCGGCGTTGTATAGACCAAAGGCTGTTTATGTAGGCAGATATTGCGGACCTATGGGCTGTGAATATACAAATCTAATGAATAGGACAGCTAAAATAAATCAATGAGTAATCAAATATAAATTTATTTACCATATAGTAGTATTAAATATAATTTTTTATTAAAATATATAAATTCTCTTTTTAAATCAATATCATATTGCCGATAGAAAAAAAATCTACAAAATATAGAGATGTAGGAATAGATATAAAACAAATTAAAAAAATACAAAATCAAATTGGAAAGAATATAGAAAAAACTCAACATTATCTTGATTTTGGAAAAGTTATATCAGGGTTTGGTCATTATGCTGGTTTAATCGAAATAGAAGACAAAGTTATGGCTCTTCATACAGATGGGGTAGGAACAAAAATATTGATAGCACAATTGATGGAAAAATATGATACTATAGGTATTGATTGTATAGCAATGAATGTAAATGATGTAATATGTGTTGGATCAAAACCAATAGGTTATTTATCCTATATTGCATTACAAAAAACAAATGATTTACTTTTAAAAGAAATAACAAAAGGTCTAGTCAAAGGTGCACGAATGTCAAATATTGCTATTATTGGTGGAGAAACTGCAATCTTGCCCGATATTATAACAGGTAAAGGAAAAGATTTTAATTTTGATCTGGCTGGAATGATTTTCGGCATTATAAATGATAAAAAAAAAATGATTCTAGGCAATAAAATAAAATCGGATGATTTGATTATAGGAATAAATAGCTCTGGATTACACTCAAATGGTTATACTCTTGCAAGGAAAATACTTTTAGAAAAATATTTGATTACAGATAAACCAGAATATCTTGAAACAATGCTTGGAAAAGAACTCCTTAAACCAACAGCAATTTACGCAAAAACGATTTTAAAACTAATCGATACATTCGATTCCGACGTAATACATGGACTATCCCATATTACAGGTGGCGGATTCACAAAGTTGAAGAGATTAAATTCGGGCGTGGATTACATTTTAGACAATTTGCCACAAATAGGAGGTATTTTTAGGCAGATAATGGTTGATGGAAAAATAGACATAATAGAAATGTATAAAACCTTTAACATGGGAATTGGATTTTGTATTATTGTTTCAAAAGACATGGTTGAAGATATTGTCGATATCATTAACAAAGATAATCATAGGTGCCAAATAATAGGCAAAATAAAATCAAATGGCAATGGAAATACAATTATTAAAATTAATGAAGAATTATCAAAGATTTAACATATTTTTTATGATATCTCATGCGTACCTATATACATATTGTTTTAAACAAGTAGTTAAAACAAGCAAAATTAAATAACGTAATAAAAATTAGAACAATGTAAAGGCAAGAAGCATTAACTGTGGTATTTATTTTTATATTTAGTAATGATAACAATATTTTTTGATTACGCTGATTTTTTCCATCACATTATTGTATTTGAAAATATACCAAGCAAAAAATTAAGAAATTTTCATAACATTTAATTCGTAAATATTGTAATTTATATTATATTTGTTTAAAGATAAAGATATTACATATTCCTTAGATATTGCAGCAAATCAACCTGTAAAAAATGTTCAAGTCTCCAATAATGATTTGTCCTATCTAAAAGCATGTGAAGAAATTGCTAATGAAATTTTATCTTTAAATTTCAATAGCATTTTGATTAAAAAAGAAATATTAAAAATTGTCAAAAGTAAATCTTCAAAATATAAATTATCAAAGATTCCTAAAAATGTAGACATTTTAAAACTTTTACCCGAAGATAACTATTATAAAAAATTGTTAAAATTAAAACCATCCAAAACATCTTCTGGAATAGCAGTTATTACTGTGATGCCAATGCCATTTGAATGCCCTCATGGAAAATGCATTTATTGCCCGGGAGGAATAGATGCAAATACTCCATTAAGTTATATTGGTACAGAACCAGCTACCAAAATAGCTCAAAATGTAGAATACGATCCATTTAGACAAGTTTGGTCAAAAATAATTCAATTGATTGAGAGAGGTCACAGTGTAGATAAAGCAGAACTAGTTATCGTCGGAGGTACGTTTCCTTTTTATCCACTAAATTATCAAAAAGATTTTGTTAAAAAATGCTATGATGCTTTTAATTCATTTAATCCTTATTTATTGGATATAAAAAATAATTCCAATATAGATTTTGATAAATACAAATCAGTAGTAGATTATGGATTAAGTGAGAATTTAGAAAAAGCAAAAAAAAATAATGAAAACGCCAATATTAGATGTGTAGGACTAACTATAGAAACAAAACCGGATTACTGTAAAAAAGATCATATTAATACCATGTTAGAGCTAGGAACTACCCGAATTGAGATAGGAGTCCAATCGTTAAATGACTCCGTTTTCAAAGCAGTGAATAGAGGTCATACATTAAATGATGTATATGAAGCATTTTATCTAGCCAAAAATTTCGGGTACAAAATTGTAGCTCACATGATGCCTGGTTTACCCCAATCATCGATAAATCAAGATATAAACGATTTTAAAAAATTATTTGATGACGAAAGATTAAAGCCCGATATGTTAAAAATTTACCCAACACTTGTAATTAAAAATACTGGACTATACAAACTCTATCAAGATAAAAAATATACAAGTTACTCCACAGAAGATCTAGTAAAAATATTAATAGAAATAAAAAAAATAATTCCTCCTTGGACAAGAATAATGAGAATCCAGCGGGAAATAGAATCAAAAGATATCATATCTGGTCCTAAAATGGGTAATTTAAGACAACTGGTTTTAAATGAATTAGAAAAACAAGGGGTAAGTTGTAAATGTATTAGATGTCGTGAAATTGGTTTAAAAGATATCGAAAAAGAATTTTCCATAGATGAATTAAAATTATGTAGAATAGATTATTTATCATCGAAAGGAAAGGAAATTTTCTTATCTTTTGAGACTAAAGATAATTCAATACTATTTGGATTTTTGAGATTAAGGATTATGTCAAATCCTCAAAGAAATGAATTAAGTGATGAGAAAACAATTGATTTGACTACAAAAAAATTACTATCTGCAGTGGTTAGAGAATTACATGTCTATGGACCTCTTGTTAAAATTGGATTAAATTCGATACAAAACAATAATCAAAAAGAAAAAGGATTTATATATCAACATAAAGGAATTGGTCAAAAATTACTTAAGGAAGCAGAAAGAATAAGTAAACAAGAATATTGTTTAAAGAAATTATCGGTTATTAGCGCAATAGGAACAAGAGAATATTATAAGAAATTTGGATATGTTATTAATGGGCCATATGTAACAAAAATATTATAGAACCATGGATGATTCTATTGAAGAAATAACTATTGGCAAGGGAACGTGGCTAGATAAGGTAGCTTTTACAATTATAGAAAGAGAAAAAAAACTTGGTAGATCAACTGAAATTATTAATGTAGAGAGCGGATTAGGAGCTTCAGGGGTTCCACACATAGGAAGTATGGGTGATGCGGTTAGGGCATTTGGAATTTCACTATCTTTGCAAAATATGGGATATAACTCTGAATTAATAGCATTTTCTGATGATTTTGATGGACTTAGAAAGATTCCCTTAGGGTTTCCAGAATGGTTAAATGAATATTTATGCAAACCTGTTTCTTCAATACCAGATCCTTTTGGTGATTGTCATGAATCATATGGTGCACACATGAGTGGCTTGTTATTAGAGAGTCTTGACAAAGTTGGTGTAAAATATAAATTTAAAAGTGGAACAGAAGTATACAAAAGTGGAAGATTATTAAATCAAATTCACGATATTTTAATTAATAGTAAAATAATAGGTGATAAAATATCTGAGTATACAGGTCAAGAAAAATACGTTAGATTCCTCCCATTCTTTCCCATATGTCAACAATGCGGTCGATTATATGTTGCGAATGCAATAGAATACTATCCTAATGAAAAAACTTTAAGTTATTCTTGTATAGGAAATACCATAAATAAAAAACAGGTTAAAGGATGCGGTCATCAGGGTGAAGTAAAAATTAAAAATGGTGAGGGAAAACTAGCTTGGAAAGTTGAATTTGCAGCTCGTTGGCATGCTTTTGATATAAGATTTGAAGCATTTGGCAAAGATATCATGGATTCGGTAAGAATGAATGATTGGATTGCTAGCGAAATATTGAAATTTCATCATCCTTTGCACATAAAATATGAAATGTTTTTAGATAAAGTGGGCAAAAAGATAAGCAAATCTGCAGGAAATGTATTGACTCCTCAGATGTGGCTAAAGTATGGGACACCCGAATCCTTGTTATTATTGCTTTACAAAAGAATAGCAGGTACAAGACATATCAGTTTAGAAGATATTCCGGTTCTTATGGATGAATATGATTTCTATGAGGATATATATTTTAATAAAATTAAAGAAAAAAACATACCTAAATCTACAAGGATAAAAGGTATTTATGAATATGCAAATCATTTAAAACCATCCAACACATCTAAAATTCACATTCCATATAGAATTTTAATTCAGCAATCCGAATTATTCGTCAATCAAGAAGTTGACCCTGTAAAGAAAATATACGAACGGTTAAAAAAATATGCGCTCATAAAGGATGAATCTCCAGAATTAACTAATAAAATAAAACTTTCATTGGAATGGGCGATGGAATTTAAAGGAGTTTATGAAGATGATGGTAATGAAAATGCAAGAAAAATACAATTAGATAGCAGACAAAAAGATGCAATAAGGAATGTTTTAGAGCAATTAAGAGTAATTACAACTAATCTAGAAAATACCAAAGTTCAAGTTGATTATAATGAGTTAAGTCAAAAAATTCAAACATTAATCTTTTTAAAATCCAAAGAAAACAATATCGAACCAAAAGACTTTTTCAAAATATTTTACAAGATATTAATAGGCACTGAAAAAGGTCCTAAATTAGGAAATTATATAGTAGATTTAGGAATAAGGAATGTTATAAACAAGATAGAAAATAAAATTACCTAAATATAATTTATTTAAAAAGAGTTTAATTATCTTTTCATACAAAGATAAGGTACCTTCAACATTTGAAATAGGTTTAAACAATAATCATTTTCAATTTTGAAAGGAAAAAATTGATGTTATATTATACTACAAAGTAAAATTGCACAGATTTATAGATATTATAGCCTTCCTTGTGATTAGATATTATTTACCATAATTTAATCCGAGATAAATCCATTCAAATTTATAGCACACCAAATAAGCCATAATGAACTGTATTGAATATAAAATTTTTTTAATAAATTGTACAATTGGATAAAAATTTGAATAAAATTAGTAGTGGATAATATTTTTTTGTTTTGGCTAGAATGATGCAAGTTTAGAATAAATATTCATTAAAGAATCCACTAAAAGTTTAATTTTTTGGTTATAGAACATAAATAATTGAATCATAAATTACCTGATATAGATATAGAAATGAAATCGACAGATGATAGAATAACTTTTTATAGAAAATATTTTGCTGATATGAGATTAAACAGATTATATTTTCATATTTTCCTATTAAAGTATTTTACAGGAGAAAACAATAAAAAAGAAATTATATCATTATTGCAATCCAATATAGAATTTTTAGACAAAGTTAGCATCTGGACCAACCAATTAAAAGAGAAAGGAAATTTTGAAGAATTTAAAAAAATTTGTAATGAAGAAATAGTTGCTATAAATAGCATAATTGAAATTTATGAGAATCGAATGGGAAACGACAATAATTTATAGATCTATTTTTAAATATTCTAAAATTAATTTTACAATTTTTTCATGATCTGTTTGTATTTCAAGTGAAATTCTAAGTAGGTGTATTCCCATCGGGAAGGTTAATATTTTAATCTTCTCACGCATAGTTAATGAATAAATAACTTTACCTAACATAGTATCAAAATCAGAATGAATTTTGTTTATCAATGCATAATCCATATAAATTTTGATAGAGTCTGTTTCATGCTCTAAAGAAATTACTCCCGGCTTCATCCCTCCATAAACCAGTCTCCCCATTTCATCGATAACACCTACAAAACGAATCTTATTATCAAGATTTAGTATATAATCATACAACGATTTGAAATCTGTTTTCATCTTTATTATCTATCTATAAATATATTATATAACATTTAAAAATTAAAATAACATTAAAAAGCCCTTTCAAAGAAATATCCAATTATGAAGAGATTGGTCTGCTGAAAATATTATTATATAAAAAAGTTTTCTAAAATATTAGGTGTAAATTTGTTTAAAGACTCTAATTCAAAATGAAGTAAAAAGAGATGAAAAGCGAAAAGAATTATGGTTTAAAAATTTCTTTTTATAATAATGAAAATGCAAGGAGGATATAAAATATTGGTATCTAGTGGTATCTTATTATGTCTCTATAGGTATTTTTTTGTATGGGGCATTACTTTTAATAAATTATTTATTGCAAATAATCACAGTTTCTTTACCGTTCAAATTAATTTACCTTCTCTTCGGTCGTATAATTCAAGCATTTATATAGATTCTATAAACAAACTATTTCTTACTTTAACCACAATATCAAATAATAATGATCAAATTGTATTTAAAAAATTGTGACTGGACCTAATAAAAAAAAATTTCCAATTCAACTTTTCAAAAGATATTTTTTTCTACAATAAAGTTAAATAAAATAGAAGAATACATTATGATGGTTAGAAATACAGATAAAATTACAAATAATACATCATTATATATATTCTTTGGAGTTTTACCATTTCTTAGAGACAATGGAAAATTAGATATTAATCGTTTTACAGGGATAATCGGCAAACTAATTTCTTTTGGACTGGTAATAATTTTGTTAATTATAGATATAATTTTTATTTTAAAGGATAGGAACAAACAAAATTACAGAAATTATATACCTCGAAAGCTATAAAAAATAAATCAAAATTAATCTTTTATAATATCATTCTTAAAACAGAAAATTCATTAAAAAAAAAATTAATTTTTTCCAAAAGAAGTGAATGGCAGATTAAAAGAACTCACTATTGGATCAGAATGAAATGAACTACTAATAGTTTTTTGCATTAAAGCAGTTTACAAGTTATTTGGTATTGTATCAAATTGATTAGTTGAATGATTTATTTTTTTATTGACGTTAAAGAGATCCGATACATCTTGATTTGACTGATTTCCACTGCCGATGTTAGGTGTTTCTATACCAGATAATGTTTTAGTTCCACTATTATGATTATTAAGATTCCATGTTTGTCCAGCATTCATGCTGTTGTGAAAAGTATTTGGTTCAGTAAGTGCTACATTGTTGATAGGTTGGCTTTCGGCGGCTTTAGCAAATACATCATTATTATGAGGTTTTTCTGATGCATGTTTATTTATTAATTTAATATCTTTGAGGTTATTTTTAAAATGAAAATTTGATTTATTACTACTTGGTATTTTTGAAGATGTAGTTTCAAAGATATCAGATGTTTTTGATGGCAATTTAAATTTGCGCACATCATCCAAAGGATTCCATGTAGACGTGATTCCCTTATCATTGGTAATGGTTTTGGTAGATGTATCAGATGAAACCGGTTGAACTTTGGGCAGATGGTTTAAATCTGGATTTTTAGGCAGATGGTTTAAATCTGGATTTTGAAATGGTTTGCTTGCATATTTTTGAGCTCCAGGTAATGCATTATCATAGCATACAAATGCATCTGCAAGTGTAATGTTTGCACTCTTGTTTACTTTTTGTGTTATACAATTAAAAACATTATTCAGATCATTTGTATTCAAAGCTGTTGCATTTGTATTCAAAGCTGTTGCATTTGTAATTTGTATCATGCATACTAAAAATCCAATTGATAAAACCGTCATTAAAACATATCCCAATTTATTTTTTGAAATATTGATGGTTTTGTTCATATACAGAAATTAAGCGTTGCTATATATTATAACGAATTAGATTGATAAAATAGTAACAAAAAAACAAAATATAATTGTGGTACTATAAATCTATTATAGTATGATATAGTATTTTAATCTAAGAAAATCATAAATTTTTTTTGAACATGTCCAAAATCACTTTCTATCTCTTTTATTTTGAAAATAAAATTCATCCAACTATTTTTATAAATTAATAATTTATATCTACATCTATTATTATACAAATTAATTTTAATATGAACTAATCATTTATGTGATTTCCTCTTATAATTATTTAATATTAGAGTAATATTTTTTTAAAAAAGAAAATATTTTATCCAAATCGTTTTAGAAAAAATAAAAAGATTTGATATATTTTGTTCATCCAATTATCAAAAAAGATTATTGGGTACTAAAGCGGTAAAAGGTAAATCAAATGTATTGGAAGGTATTGATGGATTGATAAAATCATTGACATTATGCCTTGAAGATCTATTAGAATTTAGGTCTTTGCTTAGAGGATCTATTGATTTATGATTATGATGTGTTTTGACTAATTTGTTAGTTTTTTTGTTTTCGGCAGAATTATTATTTGTGTTTAATTTGCTATCTCCTTGTGTCGATTGCGATAAATCTTTAGTTTCGCTAGCTCCATGTGATTTTTCTGCTTTTGGAGATTTTTTAGTTTCGCTAGCTCCATGTGATTTTTCTGCTGAAGTAGCAAATACATCAATACCATGTGATTTTTTTATGGTATGCTTACTAGGCATCTGATCGGCTTTTAGTGCGTTGAATAACAGATAATTCACCATTTCGGTATTATTTTTTTGTGAAGATTCACTATTGCTACTGCCATTGTTATTTGTTCCTACTAGTGGTTTGGTTACATTGTTAACATTATTTGTTCCTACTAGTGGTTTGGTTACATTGTTAACATTATTTGTTCCTACTAGTGGTTTGGTTACATTGTTAACATTATTTGTT
>JAICXY010000109.1 GCA_025934495.1 Candidatus Nitrosocosmicus sp. | reverse complement strand
TGGCGAATATGTTTATTCCCTCAGACTAAAGAATGTGATACAGGAAATGATGTTAAAAGCATCGCTGTATAACAAAATAATTTCTATTTAGGCTAAACAGCTAGTAAAATCACAGATCATAGGAATCATGCAACAGAGCATGAATTTCTAAAATAAACAGAAAAATTTTCGATAAGGTTTGAATACATAAGCTAAATGGTATATATATGGCCAAACCTTTTTCTATCGTCAAAAATAATTTTATAGAATTAAATTATTTAAATTCAATATTAAATTTCGAATATATACATGAGTCTTATTATTAATAACCTTATTGGTAGCGATATGGAATTCATATAGTCGACAACTCCAATTTTCTATTTCACTTTTTTCTAATAATGATTAAAAATACTGTAATAATTTAAAGAAGTCGAAAATATATCAATAAAATATATATTGATAATAATGCATAAGTATTAGATTAATTTTAATTATGCTATATTATGCATATATTTGATACTAGTATAGTGGAACAAATAGAGATGAAATTGATTAGACCATCTCAGTTTTCTATTAGAGATAAATTTAATGATCATCAGGAAATCGAATCTCTTATTGTTAGTATCAAAGAACATGGATTGCTTCAAGCAATATTAATTCGTCCATATCAAAATAGTTTTGAAATAGTTGCTGGTCATCGAAGGTTCCATGCATGTAAATCTCTTCGTTGGCGTCATATACCATGTAAGATCAGAGAATTGAGTGATAAACAGGCCTTCGAGATTCAAATTACAGAAAATATTCAAAGAAAGTCCATGAATTCTTTGGAAGAAGCTGAAGCATTTAGAAAATACGTTCAAGATTTAGGTTGGGGTGGTATAACTGAATTATCCCGGAAGATTGGCAAAAGTGAAGAATATGTTTCACATCGAATTCAACTTTTAAAACTTCCACAAGATGTTAAAGAAAAAATAATGTTAAATAAATTAAGTACAAGTCAAGCATTAGAATTAACAAATTTAACACATGAACGTGTTATTCAGTTTAGCAATCATATTATAGAAAACGAATTAACTATAAGACAAATTAGAAAAGTTAAAACAGTTTTTTCAAAAGAAAAAATCGCTCAAAGTGAGAATATATTTAATAACATTATTACTTCTAAAAATATAAAAACATTAAAAATTACAAAAAAAACTTCTCTTGCTTTAAAAATTACACTTGCTAGATTAGATATTCTAATAGAAGAAGTTCAATTAACTTTTGAACCTGAACAAAGTTCTGATATTATTAGCTTTTTAATGGATTTGCGACTAAAAATTCATTCATTAATAGATGATACTATAAGATTTAGAAACTTAAAGACATCTAAAACATCTAGATACCTCAAATAATATCGCGATCGGATTTATGATTGGGCGATCGAGATTTAATCTTTCACCATTTTATTATTTTCCAATACTCAATTAAATGAATGATGGAAAAATGTATCAAATAAAACTAAAAGATAGATTACAAACTATCAAAATATGATAAGGTGTATTTTTGATGAATACTTTTTCACAAAAAGAAATTGAATTTCTAAAGATATAGATGTAGATTCCACTTGACAATAAATTAGTATAATATCCTTAAACTGCAGTTGCAAAATCATCTGATTATTATTTTATTTATCCATATATGGTATCACCTTAAATCAATTCTATAATAATCTAGTTTATCTGGGTCGTATTTTTGTACTATCTCGATGATTTCACCCTTGTTCATACTTTTCATTATTACATTACGATGAACATAACTAGTTACGAAATTATAACCTCTCTTTTTTGCTTCCTGCAGAAAATTCATTCTAATAAGATGGCCTCCATTAGACCCCCAATAGCCAGGTTTTATACAAATTCCTTCCATATATACAGTATTTTTCTTTCCATAATTTTTATCAAACGTTCCACGTCTAAGATTATATTTTTCTAATGGTCCTCCTTTTACAAAACCTATGATGGCCTCATTTTCGCAAGTATTATCTTCTTCTATTGTATATACAACTTTCTTCACCTCCTTTTCCTTGTTATTCTGATTATTGTTCTGATACGTCCTTTGCTCTTTTATTCTAAGTGTGATTAGAATCGTATGAGGATTAGAAAGTGAAGATATAAAAATCGCGCTCTCCTACTTTTAACGGAATTGGCAGCTTGTTATAGATATTAAGAACCCGGTTTCTTATTTCAAGGTCGATAAAGGAACTTTTGCCATTATTTCGACTATTTTTAATTCCTTCTACTTTACAAACAAAGATAATTTCTCCATTTATTACCAAATTCCTTATTTTCTTTTCTTTCTTGTAGTAATTTTGAAAATATTCTACATTATTAAAAAAATTCTTTCTTAAATTGTCAGGGATTCCTTTTAATACAAATTGCAGCATCTCATCTTCCTGTTTTAGAGCATCAAAATATTTCACTGATTCTTCATTTATCATAGCCGGATGCCATCCTAATGAATGTGCATTACTTATTGCCAGTTTATTCGTATGTTCACCATTTCCCAGTGCATATCCAGCAATACGTTCACATACTGATAAAAACCAACCAAGTCGCTGATAATGTTCTATTCTCTTTGAAATATAATTAACATTATCAATATTATTACAATCATTGTCATCTTTTTCTTTTACTTGATCTACAACTGAAACTAATTCCTGTATTCGTTTTATAGCATTTTCAGCTATCTCGCCCTTAAAAGGATAAGCAGTTCTATATATGATAGCGATTACAATATTTATATCTATTCCCAAAATATCAATTAATTTTCTTATTTTAGAGTCATTTCTTAAAAACCATTCTATAGATTCCTCATTTGGCTTATCAAACTGTTTTGCTGGATCGTAATCATGGAAGAGAGCTGAAACAAAAAGGTACTTTATATCTTTGTTAGTAAAGGTATTGTTATTTCCATTACTTCGTCCGACATGACTATTAGCTGAAAGTAATGTAAAGTATGTTGCTTCAAGTTCATGATTTATGTTATGATATCCATAATAATCTTGTCCAAGTCCCTTCTTTGAGAATTCTGAGACTGCATGCCTAACTATCTTTTTTATCCATCTTTTTTCTAAATTCATTTCTATAGCGAGATGAATTATCTTATCCTTGAGTTCTGATTCTTCAGTTAGTCCAAAATTATACTTGATCCACCAAGGAAATAATTTAATTCGCTGATACAATTCCCGCCCCCAAGGGAAAGGTGTTACATGATGGTTTTCTATGGTATTAGTGTGATGTCTATTATGATTACCATCATTCCATATGTTTATAAATTTTTTGGTAAATGATGACAATAATATTATCAATAAACTCTTTATTTGTTTATATATTATGTATAAGCATTAATATATGTAATTATTTCAAGGAACAAATCGAATAAAAAAATTACAAAATATCTGTGATAGTATTACAATTTTATTCTATTAGATCTTACGGTATTCGATGCATTGTGGATTTTAATGATGCTTTTCTTTAATAGATAATGGCTGCAATATTTTATTTTAAGAATTTATAGGCTTGTGGTGGGGCCAAGTATTATCATCTATACAAAATAAATGCTTATTATGGATATTTTTATTGCAGATGTAAAAAAACCACTCTGCTATGGGTATATTCCATTTAATAGGTGTATATCAATATAAAGATTTTTCTATGATTGGACTCGATAGCAGATCATAACTTTTTTGTTTCATGATTTGAAATACAGTTAAAACTATGCCATATTTTTAGCAAATCGTATTAGATTATTATTATGCATTATTTGAATATTGGCTCTGTTCACTTAAGACATAATTCTTTGTTGTGATAGTCTACAAAAAGATTAAGCCAATTCATTACATGCTTTAATTTACATTTCTTCTTTCTACAAGGAAAATAATCATAGAAGCATTCTTTGGTCTGTCTTTAATATGCTGTATAGTCCTTTCAATAATACTTTTCTCTTTCTTATATACAAAAAATGAAGATGATTATTTAACTTCAAGAACATGCATGCTTGATGAGGATACCATGTTCCATCACCATCTGATGTAGAAACTGGATGTTCTCCATGTTCTTCTACAACATCGGATAGAAAACGCGCTCTGTCACCCCAAACATATTTTTCGTTCTTTTGACATGCTCATTCTTCTGAGGATTTCTTTGTTGTCAGCTTCGATGATGGCAATCCATATCCAAACATATTCTGGACCGACTTTGATAATTGTCTCGTCTATAACATACTCGGAAACCTTTTTCTCTAGTGATAATTTCTGAAGCTTATTTTTGAATCCAGTTCCAGATGGAAACATGGTTTCGTTTAATAAAGCAAGATGATAATCTATTGGCTGCTGTTCTTCTTAAAGCAAGATCTGAAAAATAAAAATATAAACCATAACTAATATACTCTGAAGAATGTATTCTGCTGTTTCTTGAAATCACAAATGAAATAGAGCCCCTTCAAGCTATAGAATTTCCTTAAGTGAACAGAGCCTGAATATTATATTAAAAAGTTAAGAACTAATACTAATCATATTACAAAGCACGTTAAATATTCTAATATGTAATACTTGTTACACTTATTAATTGGAATAGAAATAATAAATTATATCGTGTTCAAAAATAGAATACTAAAACCGTTGTTTTTTTCGTTACTATGCATTATAATGTCACACAATTACAATCTTGTACATGCTGTAACATTAACATCTATTATAAATCCTGAATCTACAACAGCATCAGTAAATTATCAAGAAACACATCCTACACAATTCAGTTATCCTGCAAATAGCAATCTTGCTTTACTTTTTAAACAACTTCCTCACAGAATATCAATTAATGCATCCTCTATGGATACGAACAACCAAAATACTATTGCAATGCAAAATCTTTTAAAAGCAATAAATGATCAATTTCAAAGTAAAAATAGTGTTGTCCGAGCAACAGGTGTAAATGTTAGTTTTATTGCCGATATAGAGCGATTTTCAGATACTGAAACATCTGTTGATCAGAGAATCAGTGTAAATTTGAATCTGGAAAATTTTGTTATTCCAAATACAAATGATCCATCCCATAAATATATTGATTTGAATTGGAGAGCCTTTGTAATAAATGAGCCTGTTATATTACAATACAGTACAGGTAAAACTACAGCAACAACAAAAGATATGGATATAAATCATCTTTTATCAATGTTATACTCGCTAAACCCTAATTTTAAAAATGAAATAAATTCTAATTCATCTGATACTCAAATACTAAATAGTCCCTTAATGGATTTTTCAAGATTATCTACATCCATGAATAACTGGTATCATCTATTTGATCCTGCTGCAGAGCTTGCAGAAACCAAAGGATATGGTTTTAAAGGTGAAGCAAATGGTGCAAAAGTAGTAACCATCTATTCACTAGGTGAAGGAAGTATAAGGGAAGGTGAACATGTAGATATTGTTCACGATACTACTTTCGGTAATGGTAAACAGTATAAAGCTGAATTAACACTTCCAGCTCCAAATGGCAGAATAGATATTCTTGGATATGCAAGAACAGTTTCATCTCCGGGCCAAGATACTGCAATTGTATCTCAAACTAATGAGGGTGGAAGTTCATACGCAGGAAATTTTCCTATTGTGGTTTTGGGTGGGCTTGGAGCTATTATGCTAGTAGTCGTAGCTATTGTTCTCATTAAAAGTAGGAAAACCAAAGATATTACGGAATATTAAAAAAATTAATTTTTTTTTAAATTTGAAAATGAAAGCAATCGAATTTGCACTTCTGACTATAGGTGCAATTTTGGGTGCTTTTATAAGATATAAAATTACGTCATTTCCTGTTTTATTTGGAATAATGGGATCAAATGTAATCATTGTTAATATAATTGGGAGTTTTATTTTAGGTGTTTTTTCTGTTTTATCAGTTTCTCTAAACCTTGATCCAAAATATTCTTTTTTAATAGCAATTGGATTCTGTGGCTCATTAACAACAATGTCATCTTTTGCTTTGGAAAGCGTTACAATGTTTGAAAACAAACAATTTTTACAAATGATGATAAATATATTATCAAATATATTTCTTTCATTGTTATCTATATATGGTGGCAGAATTTTAATAACTCAAATATTGGAATAATCTATTTATGGTATTGATTTAAAAAAATGCTTTGCTCAACAATTCGAATGAAGAAAAATGATAAATTAAAGGAAAATTTATGATTTATCAACTCAATTATGAGGCAAAATTTTCAATTATTATATTTATATATGAGTATATTTTAATATTGTAAAATACAATTAATATCATTAATGACTTTTCAAGAAATGCTTTGCTTGATGATAAGGATAAAAAAAAATGATGAGGTACATGGAAAGAGATTAGAAAAACAAATAATTGATTTTTTAATGGGTGCAAAATTGTTGGGAGCTATTGTATGGTTAGGTGTTGATGGATTTGGAAGAAGAGGGCGATCAACTATACATATAGAAGGAATAATGATAAATCAACCTATGCTTATTGAGATTGTCGATGAAAAAGAAAAAATAGAACCATTGCTTCCTTCCATAAAAAGAATGATAGGAGATAATGGATTTGTTACAATACATCAAGTTAAAGTAGTTTAATGATATTAATATAATCATATCTGAAATGGCTCTGTTCACTTAAGGTTTAATTCCTTATTATGAAAATCTACAAATAGATTCAACCAATTGATCACATGCTTTAATTTATATTTCTTTCTTTTGCAAGGAAAATAATCGTCAAAGTACTTGGTTCTATCCTTGATATACTGCTGTATCTTCTTTCAATAATGCTTTTCCCATAAGAGGAATGAAGATGATACTTCAGTTTCAGAAACTGACAGGCTTGATGTAGATGCCATGTATCACCACTGTCTGTTGAAACAGGATGTTTTCTATGTTCATCTATGATTTTAGATAGAAATCTCTCTCTCCCCCATCACAAACATATTTTTCATTCTTTTGATATATTAATAGAAAGAACTCCTTTATCTTTTGGTTCGATGTACTCCAAATCCATATATATATGCATTCTGGCCCGACTTAAGTTTTATCTTTTTGTATACAAGAATATTCTGAAACTTTCCTTTTCTTGAAGGATGTTTTTTGTAGATTGCATTTTTGAATTTAGTTCCAAATTGAAACGTGATTTTTTTTGATAACACAAAGGAAGACAATATTTGAGAGGCTTTTCTTAAATATAAACCTAAAAAATAAAAATATAATCTATATAATACATACTTTGAATATATTCTATTGAGTATTCATAAAAAGAACTAGAGCATATTCAAGCTATAAAATTCCTTAAATGATAGTCAGTCCTAAAATAGAATATTTATATAAACAATAATATCTATATATGCTTTCAATGTCTTTTGAAGAACAATCTAAAACCTTTGGGTTATATCGATTTAATTAATGAATCAGTCCATACGCCTGACGATATAGATATTGGAGATATACATGCAGTAAATACAGATTTTATAATAGTTAAAAGAGGTTCTGTAAATGTACATTACTATTATATTCCAGTTGGCAAAGTAGAGGGTTGGGATGGTAATGTTTTATGGCTTAAGATAACAGAAGATGAAGTTAAAATAAAATATGAAAGAAATGTAGAACCTGATCCTTATAGATATTATATTAAAGATTGCCACTATTATACTGCAAGTTATTATCATGTATTACTGCTTTGTCGAATAACTATGAAAATCGTTTTTAATTTTAAAATAATTAAATTAGAGTTTATTTTAATGCGAAAATACTAATGATTCAAGTGAATTTCTATAAATTTTTTAGAAAAGTGAGTTATTCGACAAAGCATGTATTACCAATTATTCCTTCAAGATATAAATCTACCATATCAACAGAGGAGAAAGGTATAATACAATGTGATTTATGCGAAATGCGATTTAGTACTAAAGACGAATTAAGTAATAATATAGCAAAAGATCATAATTAGAATTATCTACAAATTATTCATTCTATCCTTCCTTATTCTAAATGAATATTAAAAAAATCAATAGTACTATTTTCTACTGTACTTAACACCCTAATTGCTTTGCCGTTGCTATCATATGCAGTTATCTCTATACTAGGTAATGGAAGATTAGATGGAATATTTTTGATTATAAATCTTATACAAGATCCTTTATTGGCGTTATACTATTTTTTAATGAAAGATTGAATTTTACTTTTTTGAAGTATACAGTATATGTTGGTGTAGTGATATTTTATACCACTTTTCTTTATGGTTAATTCTTCTACCTGTTTTGTTGTTCAATCTTGTTGTTTGGAATCAGATAGTAGTTCTTCCTTTATGCTAAAACTAACTCTTTATGCATATCTGTGATGATCTACTGCTTTTTATTCTATCTTTTAGTCATTCTATCATGCCTTATATATCATATCTTTTTAACCAATCTAAAGTCATCAAAGGTTGCTTCTATTGTGCATTTCTTTTATAATATGAAAAGGAATTTGTCCATCTTTTTGTATTCGAATAACACGCAGTAGAGTATTAGTCTTTCCTTAACCTTTGAATTATTTTCTTTTTGTACAACTACTAATTTGGTTTTGGTTAGCAGTGGCAATGACATTTAGAACCGATAGATAAATGCAATGATCTAGATAGTTTTTGTGTGTTTCTATGATAACTACCATGATAAATTGTTTAACATACTTTTGTGTTAATTGCTATAATCTGTGTAGATCAATGTTATTAATCGTCAATAAAGCATCTTAACCTATTAACCAAGTTCAATGTAATTTATAAAGTAACAAAAACATAACTTGTTTTCGTTTTTGCCATTTTTTGTAATTTCGATAAGTTTTTATTTCAAAGACTTTAATGCTCTGTATCATTATGTATATGCTGTAGTTACATGATTCTACCACCAATAATGCCAATAAGACTCAGTAATAATAGTGATAATTGTTTTTAATTAGATCTATTCATAGTTATTCATAAATTTGAAAATAATGATACTATTTCTGGCTCTGTAAACAGATATGTAAACACAAAGGTACATCCTCTTGTAAAATATTTGTAATCGCTCCTCTGCCATGATTTTTATTATATCTGTTCTTCCACTTGCTAACGACTCTCCATATTTCTTACTCGTCTTTGAATAGATCTCTTGCATAATTAGCACCATTAGAAAAATTTCTACGAATGCAACACATCTTGATCCTAATTAGCAAATTAAAATGCAAATATTACAAAATATCATTGGTAATCTATAAAATTTTGATAGGTGTCTAATTATGCAAGAGATCTAATGTAGAATTGTTAATTGCTTGTATTTGCAACCATAGCCATCTTACTTCAATCAGGTTTAATTCGGGTGATCTTACTGGTAAGAATACAAATTTTATTCTTAGACAATGCTTTGATATTTCTCTTTATATCTTCTTTGATTTGTGTACCGATAGATTATCAAGCACAAGAAAGATATTTTGGATATTCTTATCATACCTTCCATCTACTCTTTTTATAAAGTCGATAAACTGTTTCCCTGTCTTATTTTTATAACATTGTGCATACATTTTATCATTTATGTAATCATATACTCCTTCAAACACATTTAGCATCCCGTTTATCTTTTGAGCCTTCTACCTTTACCTGCGTTGATGACCATGAGGTACCACCATGTGTTTTTACAGTTATTGGCCCCCTTCTCGTCTACATATAAAAGAATAGAATCAACAGGTGTGTTGTATCTTAGATGTTGAATATACTTTTTTCAAATCATATTCTGTATGGTCATTACTTTTATTTGATAATACAGTTTTAGATTTTCTCCATTTTATCTTATGCTTTAGAAGGATAGATATTTCTTATTTCTGTGTGGCTTATTTTGTCTATAGTCCTTAGGTCATACATAAGAAAGCCAGTCAATGCACGTAATGACCATGTAGAGAATCCTAAACCATGATCATTTCTTGGATTTGAAGTTGCTATATCCCTATTTGTTTCTCTATATTAATATCAAATTTGTGTTGTTTGTGAGTGTGCTTTTTTGATATAATACCATCAATTCCTTTTTCATTGAAACGATGGTGTATCCATTTTCTTATGTTGACATCATGATGATTTTTGTCATCTTTCTTATTTCCGGAACTGTGTACCTTTCATCTTTAAGCAAGATTATCTTTGTTCTATATCCAGCTTCTTTATCATCATCCATCATATTATACAAAACGTTTCTTTCATCATTAGTAAGCATTCTGAGGAATGTATCCCTCATAATACTAGTTAAGTGTGGCAAGCTAAAGGTGTTGTGATAACAAAACAAACACAACTAATTTACAAGATATAGCACACCTATTACAGGACTCAAGTTAATAACAAGATATATCTTTGTGTTTACATATCTGTTTATAGAGCCTATAATAACATCTATGTACTATCTTTACATGTAAAAATAAGGTAATATTTTTTGATTTTGTGTATTACTTTCCTTTTTGAGGGTGTTGCAATTCCTCAAATGATTTTACCTTTGGAATATATGCTTCTTGCGTAGTAATCACTACTGTATAAGGTCCTTTCAATATCAAATTTCCTTCACCCACATACTTTAAAGCTATATCACTTACAGGGTCTCCGAATCCAAATTCTCCATGGTATACACACATAATGGGAGCTGATGATATGCCTGGTATATAACCCAATGGTAGTGAGAACAAATTTGGTGCTCTGCCTACTAGCACTTGAAATATTGGTTGGGCAGGATTTTTTTTATCACAAGGAGAAGTAATTGCAAAATGACCTTGACTTGCATATGGTGTGGAATCAGCTATTAACATAATTTGGTTTTTGCTAAAATTTTGACCATTAAGCAAGATGGTTGACGTAGTTTTGCCTGTATCTGCTTGATGAATATAATCAGTTCCCGTAGAGATGAGATTATAAAGTGCAGAATCAAGATTCAAATATTGATCCAATACATTTCTCAAAGCCCCTGTAGTATAACTGACGGTAATAATGAATGCTATATATACAAGCAATACAAAACAAATTAAAATTAAAGTTGTTTGAGATAAACCCATACACTTTCAATTATATATATATTAATAAATTTACCCATATTTTTTATCGATAAAATATGAATTTTGGCCCTGTTAACTTAAGGAAAAACCTATAGCTTTAAAACAACCATATCCTATATGTCTATTAGAAATAGAACACATTCAAGTATCATTGGATATGGTTTGTACTTGTACTTTTTAGGTTTGTCAT
>JAICXY010000083.1 GCA_025934495.1 Candidatus Nitrosocosmicus sp. | reverse complement strand
TAGAGGAGGTGTTGTAGGTGTTGTAGGTGTTGTAGGTGTTGTTGTTAGAGGAGGTGTTGTAGGTGTTGTTGGTGTTGTAGGTGTTGTAGGTGTTGTAGGTGTTGTAGGTGTTGTTGTTAGAGGAGGTGTTGTAGGTGTTGTTGGTGTTGTAGGTGTTGTAGGTGTTGTTGTTAGAGGGAGTGTTGGTGTTGTTGTTGTTAGAGGAGGTGTTGTAGGTGTTGTTGTAGATTGTTGTGCATAAGCCAAAATTGGAATTGTAAATAATATTCCTATGCTGGCAGAGAACAGAAAGATAGAAAATATAAAGTTATGATTAGACGCCATTGCCATATTTATATACTTATGCCTATTTGATTTTTGTGTATGATTCAAAAACAATAGAACATATTATATTAGTAGAAAAGAAAATTGATTAAAGGTGTTAGTTTAAACTTTTATAATAATAGTGTAAAGCACTAACGTTTATTTTGATTATCGATATCGACTTGTGATGACGATAAATTCCATTGTATAATTTGTTACTTATTTTTCAAATATTTTTAAATGTGGTCAAAAAATGATCTAAATTAGTAGACTTGATAGACAATCCCTTCAAATTATGACCTTCAACCTTTTTCCTTAGTTGATATGGATCATAGAAATTGGCTTCTGTATGTAATATGAATTCACAAATTTTATGTCCCTTCCTTACCTGTATTTGGATCGATTCAGATAATAATCATCCTTCCGTTAGGCTTCACTCTTTTCATTTCATCCAAACCTCTATCGGGGTTTGGAAAATGGTGAAATGAGGTGCTTGCTACTATTTTGTAAAAATATTCGTGTGAAATAGGAATATTTTCTATCCTTTTTCTACAAATTTAATGTTTGGTCTAATCATTTTTCCTTATTCTACAACCCTGTGTTTTGGTTTCAAGATGGCAACTTCAGTTTTTAGAATAAGATTCAGTATTTTTCCTGTAATCCCATCTAAATCTAATAAAATATCGCTAGGTGTAATGTCCAGGTATTATATCAAGATCCGAATCCTTTTATTAGCACCAGAGATTAATACAAATTCTTGTAACTTTATAATAAGTTGTATTATGATACGTGAAATATTGAATATAATATAAAATGTTGTTGCCATCATATTGTTAGGCTCTATTAGCTTAAGGAATTTTTCCATCATACCTGCTATCAATGATAAAATAAATTTCTACAAATTTTTGTAAATTAGATTATATTGTGCTCAAATATCATGATTTTATTGAAATTCAGTGGAAATAGATATTTGAAAAATTAAACTATTCTAGAAAAACCTTAGGTTAACAGAGCCTCTTTTGCTATTATAGTATTGATCTTTGTTTTTTCGTATATCCTTTAGTATATCAATAGCAGTCACAATACCAATAACAGAATCATCATCATTCACTATAGGTAATCCGTTACATTCTCCTGTAAATGATTTAGCACTAATTTGTTCAACATTGGTGTTTTCTTTTGCTACTTCAATCTTTGTCGACAATATCTTTAGCATTCAAATAAGATCAAAATATGAGATAGTATTATATTGATAAAAGTTATATATGCATTTTAAAATCTATTTATTTCAATACTTAAGAATAAAGTAAAAAGTAGGTAAGTAAATGATAGGTACTCAAATTTTAACTTGATTTTATTTGGTGCTGCTAGCAATTGTGTTGTCAAATTATTATTTGTTGTTAAAAGATATATTTTATAGTGATATCTATATTGATTAATTATTTAATTGATTTGGAGATACGCAAGTTTAAAATTTTAAAATCTGTTTAATATTGTAATCAAGTTTATTTTTTTTCCTATAATGCCGCTAATTTATCGAAATTTTACCATTTCAATATATGTCTCAATTGATAAATTATTCAAAAATGTTCTTTACATATCAACAGATATACATATTATTCCATATTTCTATCTTCTGGCTCATAAGTATTGACAACTTGTGATAAAGGGATCCTATTTCCACCCACTATCTTTATATCTATATCAATTTTGTTATCTTCTCGAATATCAATGATATTGTAAGTGTCTTCAAATACGCCCCTGTATCTCCATGAACAGGCAGTTCCAGCATATGCAATTTTCATTGTACCTAAATTCCATAACCATGGCCGATGTTTATGACCACAAATAACTAGATCCACATTATTTTTAAGACATGTTCTTAAAACATCACCAGCATCAGAGATACCTACAACATTCGTATAACCTGTATCTGGTATAGCTATTAAATGGTGGTGCATTGCTACAATTTTATATATTTGCCTATTATCATTATTATGTTGGTAATTATTATCATATTTCTTTAGAATATTGTTCAACAATAAATTCTGTCTGTGTCCTACTTCACCTTCATCTCTATCAGGTATTGCAGTTCCAATGGTAGTTAACACCACGGTTTGATAATTGTTATCTTCATTTTTATATTCGTAAACTTTAGGACCGTCAGAACCAGCAATTGGAAAAAATTTTTTAAATAGAAGATAACCTGTATGACGATAGTCATGATTGCCCGGAAATATAATTAGATTATTGCACTTTAATTTTTTTATTTCACTCCGTGCTTGTTCAAATTGGAAAATAAGACCATCATCAGTTAAATCTCCAGATATTATAATTACATCAGGTTTTAGCTCATCATTTATCTCGTTGACCATTATATCAAAAGCATCTTGTTTAAATAGGCCACCTATATGCAAATCAGAAAGTTGGACAAATCTCATATTATTATTCTATATCACAACGTAAAAAATATAGATATATGTATTGGCACGTTATACCATTATTACTAAATCACATCAGGAATAACAAATGACTTTTAAATTGATATAATATGCGATTTGATCTTTTCATGGTCTCTTAAATGTAGGTTTTGGAATTGTAATCTTTATTGAGTGTCTAAAAGCAGGGTGTGTCAAGACAATTTCACCTCGATGTAATTTGCTAATTGCAGTTTTTGTTACATCATCAATTATAGAATAGGGTGGTGTAGATAGTTCAGATAATCCTAGTTTGGTAAATACATGAAGACCCGTGTTATCATTTAAAAGAGAATCTACCTGACTTTTAAATTGTTGTGCTGATAGTAATATAGTATGCCTTGATTTTCCAGCGATTAAAGTCTTTAGAATTTCCTCTGCTACCGCAGAGCGAAGTATTGTCTTTGTTCCATAAGTGGAGCCATGGGAATCTAAATGAGGCAAATATCTATTTATTTCATCTAGTAAAATGAGAATATATTTTGGTTTATTATTAGTATGAGATTTGTTGTTGTTCTCATCATTAGTATAAGAGTCAGTTTGACCATGAGAATACATTTCATCAATAGTTCTCATGACATCTCCTATTACAAATGCTTGTTCTTCCAATGATGAAAGCATTGCGATGTCTATTACAAAAACATCATCTTTTTTTAGCTGTTTAATTTCATTTCCAAGATATGTACTTGTAATTTTTTTGTCAACAAATAATGTAGAAGGTCTTTTAAATCTTTGAATGCTACCCTGAAATTTCAAAAGTGTAGATTTGTTAGTAACTATCCCTTCAGGGTAACCGTTGAAATTGATGAGATCTGTCCAGTTTTTAATTTTTTTTGAAATATTTTTAGTAGTATCAATACCATTAACCAAAGACCATGATTCATAAACATAGTTTATTATAGAAGAAATATTATAACGGGGATCGTAGATTGCATCTGAATGAAATAATAGTTCTAACCTATCATAAACATCGGATAATTCATAAGAATAAGTTTTGTAATATCCTTCGGGAATATATGCAGAGTTAGGCTTTCCATTATTACCTCTTGGAAGAAAATACTTTACGTTTTGAAAAAAAGGTAATTCTATATTTAAAATCTTCAATAACTCTTTATCCTTTTGGTCAAGATTGTCATCTTTATTCTTATTTATTGAAAGCAAATCTTTTTCCTTGGTATTGAATAAGATTAATGCTATTTTCTCCTCTAATAATGTATGATATATAACTTGTAATAGAAATAAAAGATAGCTAGTCTTTAAATTTCCAGATATTCCAGAAGCATTAACATGTGCAGTATCAGGTCCAAAAATATATGAGACATCTAAATTTATGGGAATTAGTGTTCCATTGGTCATCTCAATAATTCCAGCAGGAATGGGATTCTCCATTTCAGGAATACCTAATGATTCTATGACTTCTTCTGCGCTAGCAAAATCTACCAGTTTTCCTTCTTCAACAGGCATATTTATTGACAAAGCAGATATATTATTTGCAATCTTGCGTGTATTGTCATCATTATTATCCGATGGATTTGGAAAATCACCACTAGAAATATTTGCCATGACTGCAACCCTCGAAATAGTAACTCCTATTCCAGACCATCCTGCATCCTTACCCGCAAAATTTTCGGTAGATGAGATATAGAAATCTTTATATTTTGAATCGCCCGATAAAAATATTCTTTGTAAGTCTTTCACCATACCAATAGTTTTAGTATTGTTCAAATTATTTACCGAAACAAAGTCAAATGGATTAATCAATATACCGGGATTTATAATAACCCAAAACGAATCTACCGTATTCGAAAATTTTTCCGATATGAATGTTTTTCCTATATTCATACTATCCATATTTTAATAGAATTTATTATGAGGAAATGTTTCTTAAACCCTATTATTTTCTTTCACGCCTTATTTTCAACAGGATGCTTCTGAATATTTGTATAGTAAAATATGGTAATCATATATTGCTATTATTTGCTGTCCTATAGATTGTAATATTCGTCATGCAAATATATCATATGTATACCCAAAAAAGATACTCACAATGCTGGCTCGTTATCCTTCAGTTACTACAATTGTAGTAACATCTCAAAGTCATTGTAGAAATAGATTGAGAAGAATTGAATAGATAACCGAAGATAAATGAAGAAATCGGTGTTTTATAATGAGGTTTTTGCTCTTATTAACAGTATGTTCCATCACCTTACATTCTATTGTTTGGGTACGTATATGATACAGTTTAATATGTACTAGAATTGCTCACGGGTTCTGCAGTGAATAGAGTAAGCAACTGTCATAGGCCGGTGATTGCCTGTTTTAGATTGTTGTTAAGGTATTTGCGGTTTATGATTGATTTATTTGTAAAATGAGAAATTAGAGATGAAACACTTGAATTGCTTTTCAATTCCGGTAAAAAATTATAAATAAACTACAGTTATGATAGCACTATAATTATGATAAATTTGATGTGCGAAGAATGTTATTATAAAGGAGATAAAAATGAATTTGAAGAAAATAGATCTTATTGTAAAGAGTGTGTTAGCGAACATGCTATGTGTCCAAAATGCGGAGCACCTTATCATTCAGCTTCGATAACAGAATAAAACAAAACAAAATGTTAAGGTTAAAGACAATGAGGAAAAGATAATCAAATACTTTCACCATCATGATATGTTATTATAAAACATAAATTAGTTTTTAAATCAAATTTCTGATTTTAGTTGTAATAATAAAATCGAATATTTTTCTCTGAAAGTTATTTAAAAGAAAATAAAAAAATAATTAATTATTTTATTGTTCTATGCACTACATTGACTCATTGAGCTAAATGATACGTTACACAATAGGAATGATATCAAGTGGTTATGTTGACTAACGCAAATATCTTACTATTGCCTACACCTATTACTACTGCGAATAGGAAATCGTTGTTATATATGATACCTTTTTTTGATAGTGATCATGAGGATCAAAATTATGTCAAATTTATAATATACATTATAATTATTTAAGAAAGTTTCTTTTTTTTCTTTTATAATATTGGACTAGGATATAATATGAGTTCTAAGAAATACATTCTAGTCTTTGTTGCATCATTGAAAGAAATGTTTTTCCATGTTATTCTATTTCCTTTTCTTGATATCTAAGAATATTACAGAATTATTATATTTTTCTTTGTAAGTAAATTAATATTTTCGATTAAATCATTCCTTTGTAAATTGTTCTAATTATCTTTCTGAAAGTTTTCTTTGCATCCATTATCGTAATAGCATCTTTTCCTACAACATATCTAAATTCGGGATTACCTGCTGTAACTGCGCCTACAACAACTTTAGATACTTCTGATGGATGTATAGCATTTTCAGTCATCTTTGAAAATACCTCTGATAATACAGTATCTATTATTTGCCTATATGAGAATAGGATTTGAAGATTCCAAAGTCATTTTTAACTTTTTCCAAAAGTTCGATCCTACGGGCCCAGGTTCTACAAGAATTATTTTAATTCCAAAAGGTCCTAACTTATATAGGATACATTCAGAAACACCTTCCAATGTGAATTTATTACCGTGATAAGATCTAAAGGAACTGCTACTCTTCCGCATATCAAAGTATATTCACTATTCTACCATTTCTTTGCTTTCTCATGATGTGTATTACTGATTGCATAACTTTTATCACACCAAAAAAATTAGCCTCAAATTAATCTTATTTCTTCTTCCATTGATGTTCCTCCTAGTGGCCCTGCAAGAGCATATTCTGCATTATTGACTAAAACATCAATTCTTTTATTTTCTTCATTAATTTTAGTTATGATATCAAAAATTAATTATCATTGTTTACATCAAAATGTAAAACCTCTTGTGGTAATTGTTCTCTTCTTGCTATTTCTGTTATTATATCCGAATTTTGTAATTTATGCGTAGTGGCATATGTATAGAATCTATTTCTTGCTACTGCAATAGATGTTTCAAATCCTATTCCTGTCGAGCTTCCAGTAACGAGAGAGGCCTTTTTTGTTCTCATCCATGATCTTTCATAAAAATTATTGCTTAATAAGGCCAACCTGATAATCCAGGCATGTAAGGCTAAGGAAAATCTATTGTTTGATCTATCTTTTTATTAATCCATGAAACTTGGTTATAATTCAAAATCTAGTTGGCATCTCTTTGACTATATATCATCTAGGTCAAGCATGCATATATTTTATCGATATTGGAATCAATTAGTTAGTTTACATCAAGTTTATCATTAATTGATGGGGCAAAAGAGAAACTGACTTATTACCACGTCTGAGATATAGCGACGTTTATCATTTTATGTACAGTCTATTCTTTTTTATTATATCTGAGTATATGAAAATCTATATCTTAGCCATTATCATGTAAATTTTAATTTCGATACAAAGTATGTTTAGATTTATATCAGAAGATGCCAAAGAAATATCGTGCTATATCTTAAATCAGACCAGGTTCCCTTTCTTGTCTATAGATATAAATAAAAAAGGTAAGTTATGATATGCTATTTTATTCTCATGCTTGTTGGATAATGTCCGTATTTGATTGTTTGATCTTTTTTCTCAATATTAAAGACAGGATAACAGAACATACGGATATGGATATACCAGTAACAAATATCATATCATAGGCAGTGGCTGATGGATGTGAGGTCATCATTATTGTAGAAGCAGTAGTTGTTGTTTGGAAGGATTGCATAAAAAATCCTGACACGATTGGTCCAATGGACATTCCAACAATCATTATAACTACACTCATCCCCAGAGATATACCACTATATTGTATGGGAGTTGAGGTCATTATTATATTAAATATTCCAGTATTCAGTAATGCAAATCCTACTGCTATTACTGCAAGATTTCCTTCCACCAGTGTTTCTGTAGCATGGAATGCAAACATACTTGAAAATCCTACAAGTGATATTATAGTTCCAAATACCACAGGTTTTATGCTCCCTATTTTTGAAATGATGAATCCTGAAGCAGGGGCAAATATCAAAAATATAATCATAAAAGGTAACTGTACCATCGCTGCTTCGACTGCACTGCCTCCAAAGCCTCCAGGTGGTGGACTTCGAACTAGAAAAGGTATTGTTTGATAAACTAAAAACATCGGAAGCCCTAGAGTAAGTACAAGAACATTTGATATTAGAAATATTTTGTTGCCAAATAGTTTTAAATCTATCAATGGGGATTCTATTTTTTTCTCTACTATTATAAATAATACGACAGAGACAATAGTTGTCGCAATTAGTGTTAGAAATGTATAAAAGACTGTATTAGAACCGTTATTCAAACTTTTGGTATCGGTATTATTGTTAATATTTCCAATAATAGTGATAGCTAGGAGAAAGGATGTTATAATTACTGTAAGTAAAATTGCACCCTTTATGTCTATAATGCTTGTAAATTTATTATTTCTTTGTGTATTGTTGTTTCTATTATCAAGTTGAGAATTATTTTGTAATACTGATGAATTTTGAATGGTATCTTTAACATATCGATTAATGGCAAACCATAATGTCATTGCTAATGGTAATATCGAAAAAAATGTAGTGTGCCATCCGAAATGTTGTACTATGGTTCCTCCTAAAGCAAGTCCTACAACAGAACCTGCAGCGAACATTGAGGTAAAAATACCTACACCTATAGCAAGTTTTTGAGTAGAAAGTAATTCCCTAATTATACCAAATGCTATAGGAAACATAGATATTCCGATACCCTGAGTAATTCTTGATACTAACATTAGGTAAAAATTAGGAGACCACCCTCCTATTACTACTCCTATTATATAGATTATTAGTATTAAAAGTACCATTTTTTTTCTACCATAAACATCAGAAAGTTTACCTGCAATAGGTGTCATGACTGCCCCAGCTATCAAATAAGCTGTTAATATCCAAGACGACGTATTATATGAAATATGAAATTCATTAATAATATCAGGTATTGCGGGAAGTAACATCGTTTCTCCATACATGGTAATGAGAACGGAAAGACCTAATACAATTAGGGTAGTCCAAGCACGTGGTGAGATGGCATATTTATTTTCTGTTTTTTCTCTTTTCATTTATTTTATCACATCAAACTAAATCTATTTTCTATTTTCTATTTTCTAGATTTATCCATTTATATCACAAATAGCATTAAATTTAATTCCTTGTATATTGTTTATTTTTTGCTTATCCTCTACTGCTACTAAATTTAATTTAAATTCTTTTTGAATATTTTGCCACATTTTTTTCTTATTTTCTGTCAAGGTTGATTTAATCAAGGAGTAGCTATATTATTTATAGTATAAAAGTAGATATGAGAATAAAAGTATAGTTGTAAGCCTGGAGTGTCAAAGGCATTAATGATCTTTCTGTATGTCATAATGAGTTTTAATTTGTTATTAATGCTCAATCATATTACTAGTATAGTTTAATTGAGTTGAATAAAAGAATATTCATTTATTTTAGTCAAAATGTGTATCTTTGAATTTGAGACATATTTTGGGTTAATTTCCATTTACCATATGAAATCTTTGAAGAAATAACAATAAATTTGTGATTCTATATAAGGCATAATTTTTCCTTCACTAATTTTACTTGATTTTGGTGTTTATTTGGATTAGATGATATAGAAACATTTGAGAATCATTTAGACAGGTTATCCCTTGATATAGTGACCATGAATATCGCAATCGATATATACTTTAGACTATGATATCTAATTTGGTTTCTACACGCCTACTGAATCAACAGAACAAAACCCTCCATGATTGTTTAAACAATGAAAATTTTTTCAAATCTAATATTGTTTATTTTGGAATTCTCTCTACCTTGATGAATGTAACTATACTTTTACTCCCTTGCATATTTATAAATTATTTACCGTATAATATAACAATGAGCCAAGTAAAAAAAATTCCAGATGGTTATCATTCAATTACACCGATCCTAATTGTAAATAATGGTGTAAAGGCAATTGAATTTTATAAAAAAGCATTTGGAGCAAAAGAAAGAGGTCGTACGATGACTCCAGATGGAAAAGCAATAGCTCACGCAGCACTTGAGATAGGTGACTCTGCATTTATGTTATCCGATGAATTTCCAGAGATGAAATGTCTTTCACCTTCATCTATTGGAGATACACCTGTTGGAATATTTTTGTATGTAGAAGATGTAGACAAAACATTCAATCAAGCAGTTAATGAAGGTGCAAAGGTTTTGGATCCTGTTAAAAATCAGTTTTGGGGGGACAGACATGGTAGTATCGAAGACCCATTTGGACATAGATGGTCAATATCAACACACATAAAAGATCTTAGTCCAGAAGAGTTGAAAAAAGCAGCAGAGGAAGCCATGGCAAAAATGTGTGAAAACAAAACAAATTAGTTATTTTTTTTAAATATCAAAATCAATTTAGATCCATGTGATAGGCAAAAGATGCTCCAAGAACTTAATATGCTCTCAATTACCAAAAAGAGTAAATGGTTTTCTTTTCTATTTAAAGAATCATATTCAGTGTATGTGACTTGATTCAAAAATATTTTTTTAATACCGTTATACTTGATGGAACGTTTAGTTTTAAATTATTAACATATTCGCAATTCTTTACTTATTGTCTTAATACTAATTATGCTAATCTAGATATTTCAGAAATTGGCATTCTAGGATCAGATATCCAGCAACTTTCAAATCGAATTTTTCTTATCGAACTTTAAAGCAAGGACTGTTCAATAAATAAATTCTGAATAACCAAAGGTTGTATAGTTTTAAAGCGTTTGAATTTCTTCTTCATAGTTTTTTAAACTGCTAATTCTATCATTAATGTTCCTCCAATTCTAGAAATTTCCAGAATAAGTTTTCCTAGTTCATTCAAATGATTAGTTATATTTTCAATAGTTTTACATTTTTTTATAAAGGTATAATATTTTGATGAGTATCTGAGGATGGATAAGTTTATTGATAATGAAAAGCGGCGTATAATGCCAGATAATACAATTTGTTGATTCTGGTTTTTATAGAATTGATGGTTAAACCTGCAGAAAAGCCTATTTGTCGATATGATGCTCTGCTGTAACAAATCAAAACACGTAATGTCGATATCTAATTTATCCATTATATGCTCTTTCATACTCTATCACTGTAAATTGCTAATAAACAATGCTTTGTTGCATAACTCAATTTTTCGTAACTGCATTACTCATCTGATCTATTTTAAGGAATTGGATACCTGTAATTCCCTTGTTATTGTAAATTTCAGTCAAGAAAAACGAATTTCATAGTTATGCAACAAAGCAATACACAAAAAACTTTTGATATATGCAGTTCATCTTTTGTATTGTCTTTATACTTTTTCTAATTGTTCTCTGGTAATGATAAACTAACAAAAGATTATGATAAAGACTAAAAATGATTTAAAGATAAAGGTTAATCAAACATACATCAATAATACGAATCCTTTATCATTGATAACTTTTATATCCGTCGCCTTTATCGGATTTGAAATACATACGGTTTTTGTCGAGCAAACAGATACCATAAATAAAACTAAAATAGTTCAAGCACCGAAAAACAAACTATGGAATATTGTTTCAGATATGTATAGAAATTCTAACTATTGACCAATTAAGAATATCAAAAAATATTTCATAAAATTGGTAACAGGTAGAAAGAGACGTGACAGTCCCTGCATCTCCTTTTATGGATTCAAATGCTCATCAGGTTAATACCCTTAAACCATCAAAATCAGTGATAGAAAATCAAACCCAGGGACCTATTACATATGTTAAAACAATAACATCAAGTTCAGTTGATTCAAACGCCAGCAAAACGGCAATTGATGTATTGTGGAGTCTAGATTCATTTAAAATCCCATTTCTAGGAATAAGTTTTGTAAAAGATAGCATAAATAAATCTGTATATAATGCATTAAATAAAATAGAAAAGGTGATTCAATAATGAGAATTCAAACAATTTCCAAAAACGAAAAGATCTAGGTATTTCTTGTAGGTGTTGGTATAATACTCCTTGTTCTAGATACAATCAATACATTCACGTCCCAGTATCTATGGATTCTTATATTAACTAATCAACAGAGGTGAATAGAGATTGGTATTCTATCAATAATCTTGTTATTTGTATCATATAGTTTTGGATTCAAAGATAAAAAATTACAACTTTGCTGCTTATCTTTGGAGGTGCGCTCATCGCAATTTCTAATGTAGTAGAACCGGCATTACATTTGAATCTATTTTTAGCGTTGGTACTTTCTTATCTATACATATCGCTTATCGCAATGGGTTTTATTTATTAGGACCCGGTTTATCGAGAATATTTATAAGATAAGGATGTATCTATTCTTTACAAATTTTTAAATTAATGGATACAGAGAAATTGCAGTAAAAAGTTTCTTAGCTATGGACGAAACTTATTCTCAAATTCGATTTCAATCTATTGAGATATAAGTAAGTGCTATCTGATTAATACGGAGAATACTTTTATAATTTCATATTTTATCCAGAATATGTTTATTGTTATCTATATTTTAATCATTAGAAATATTTCGCAATATGCTTTGTTTAATTAGTACTTATCATCTAAATTGATACAATATGCAAGTATTTGATACCTTAAAAGAATTGTAGTATAAAGTAGTGAATACTGATACCTTAAAAGAATAGTAGTATAAAGCGTCCTATTTTTTATATAAACACTTTACTATCAATAGATATGAATTATAAAACTACTATAACAATAATTGTTACAATTGTGCCATTGCTTACAATATTGACATCGATTTCATTTTCGGACAATAACAAAGTATTTGCACAAAGCAGTGTTTTTGGTGATAATAGTGGTGGAGGAGCAATTGGAAATTTATTCAGGAATTTTGGAAATATGTTTGGTAATTTAGGTACGTCACATAGTAAAACAAGTGGTGCGCCCATTGTATCAGGAAACCCATCTAGTGGTATTTTTGATAATGCTGCTCCAAGTAGTAGTGACAAAAGTAAACTGTTGGGTATTCTTTTTGGTAATGCCCCCAGTAGTAATCCCGGTGGAACAAGTAGCCCTGCATCTATTGATAAACCATGTCATCCAGGTAAATGCTTAGGTACGCCTGGTTTTTATACAGTAAAGGGGCATCATCATTGCTATGAGGGAACAACAGATTGTATTCAAACCAGTCATTTTAAAGGCGGTCATTCTAAAGGCGGTCATTATTAAAAATAAAAGTATCTTACATTTTTCTATTTTTTATGACATGTTTTTATTTCATGATGCACTAATAATGCTTTTATTGCCTAAAATGGTTTATGAAATCTTCAAATTATGATGTGACAACAACTCGTTTTGATTTATAAAGATACCTTTGCTAGCTAAAGTCTACAATTTTTAAAGATGAATTATCACCCGAATTTCATGATTGAGATAGTTATATTGAAATAACAATACATTAGATCGCTTGCATAATTAGAATAAACATCTATATGATCTGACTACTATCATCAATTTTTTATTCTTTGATTTCATACTATAGTTATCTAAAAAATCACTACTACTTTTCAAATCATTCACTGCTAGATTGACAGTACAACAGTTTGACGACATCTATAATAAATAAATAACAAAAAGATATGATAAACATGAATTACAAAGATTATTAAAAGAAAAGATGAACAAGAGAGAGAAAGAAACACAGGAGCAGAGGTATACCTTTCAAACTCGCTATAAGAGACAGGTTTCTCATGCTCTTGACATGCTATCGTCTTTACATAACATGTACATTGGCAGTCTTTCTTTTTGATTTAAATCAGATGAGCAACATCTGTAGAGGCATACAAAAGGATAGAATATGGAATATGATTAGAAAATGTGTCAATTCCACAAAAATTATATAACATTACAAAGAGGCTGAAAACCCCCGGAAGTAAAGAGATATTTTCTAGATTTATGGCTTTCATAGATTCTACAGAACAGCAGATACAATCAAGACTCGAAGATAATAAAAGACGAAAGACATACTATTCAGGCACAAAGAAAAAACATATTGTAAAGTTGGAGTTGATGGTTAACAACCAAGATATTGTTATTGATAAAACAAGATATAAGAAAG
>JAICXY010000067.1 GCA_025934495.1 Candidatus Nitrosocosmicus sp. | reverse complement strand
ATAAGAAGAACATAAGAAGAACATAAGAAGAACATAAGAAGAACATAAGAAGAACATAAGAAGAACATAAGGAAGGACGTAAGAAGAACATAAGAAGAACATAAGAAGAACATAAGAAGAACATAAGAAGAACATAAGAAGAACATAAGGAAGGACGTAAGATAGATTTACTTACTGTATTTAATGAATCAGGACATAAAGATTACTACTGTTCAATGATTGTGGATTATTGTAATATAGATTTCATCATGTCATGTCCTTTTGAAAAATGTATAGTGTTATTATTCACGCTTTATGATATTAATAGGGAGTTTGTTGATCTACTAATATGACATAACAGTGCTGTACATAATTCAAAATCAGATAAGGCATAGGCTTTTAGATTTTTGATATTTCAAATACACTTGCTCATCACTCCAAGTAATAGTAGTTGTTTATCCTCTTCTGAAGGTAAACTATTAATAAATTCATTCCAATTTCTGATTATTTTATTATATCTCCTATACAGTATAAGGCTGATGAGGCCAGGTCCATGAAATCAAAAAGTCCAACAATATAATCTATCACCAATGTCAATATCAATACTCTTCTGTTATATGTGTTAGACCAAGATATTCTTTTTACTAGTGTTAATCTCAAATATATCATAATCTATTCTATCGAATATGTCTCCATATCATCATCTTATCCATGAGTATAAGATATAATATAATTTCGTGCCATGGCTATTATTAATAAATGTTTGATAATGAAGGGTCTACCATTCCTATTGCAGTTCCAATATCAATTGTTATCCTCATGACTAACCAAGGTTAAGAGATAGGATAAACGGCCACAGGAATAAATATGAAAATTCAATTAGGAAAGACAAATAAAAAATTATAATAATAAATTAACAGTTCCCTGAATGACAAGGGCCTGCTATAATGTAAGCATGTACTTGTTGTGTTTCTACCATTCCTATTGCAGTTCCACCAACAAATGTGATTTCTAGTCCTATACCGAATGTTACAAGTTTTGGTTGATATGTACTTATAATCATGATTTTGGTTTTAATTGACATTACAACTTTTCAGAACTAGAGAATATAAACATGTTGTTATAGTTGGACATATACTTGAATATTTCGTCATTTATAGAAGCATAAGATAACGAAAAGATTCATGGAATTCTCATATACGAATAGAAGAGATGGAAGTCGCTGTCAAGTCTCCGTCGTATTTCACCGACTAAACTAGTTGTAAAAAATCGTCGGATAGTTTTATATTTTGTCTTACTATTAAAAATCATACTTTTACAATAACTATAATAAACAGCTAGTTAATGACGATAATAATGGCAAACGATATTTAGAGGTAATTCTTTCAGGAGCAACTATAGCTCTAGCCGCATTCACAATTATTATGGTGATAATTATGGGCTTACTTTTTTTTCGAACGTCGACAACACCATTATGTAGTAATAAATGATTTAATTTTTCACATATAATAATCTTAAAAATAACTATAACAAATCAAGTTTATCTGGTTATATCTGATTAAATGAGCTAAATAATTTAAAAAGATGGTTTACGAAGACGCAGTAAAGCATTTAAAAAAATATAACCGAGATCTTCCATAGAAAATCGAAAAAAAATAAAACAAAAAATAAATGAACATAATCAGGATGTAAAAAAATTTAATGAATTACGTCATAATTTTATAGTTAGTATTTTTAGGAATGATGTTGATTTTTTATATCATTTTTTTCCCACTCATATAGAAATTCAATTGGTAGATATTTGGATGAATTCTATCGGAAATATAACCAATATAAAAGATGTTTCAAAAATTCAAGAAAACATAGATTTAGAATTTAGAAAACGGATTGTCACATATACTGGAGAATATGAAGGAATTTTAAATATAAACGAACATGTATTGGAAATGGATATTTTAAATATTCTGCTTATGATATGGAAAAAAGTTTTATGAATCTATTAAAAAATGAAATATTCTACAAGAAATTGGTATATCTATTAAATAATAACTTGGTTTTGAATAAAGATGTAGAATCCATAGTAAAGGATACGAATGATATTTCTGAATCATTTAAAAATGGTTATTATAATAAAAAATTAAGATGTTGTCCGGGCCTGTTACAATTTACTAGACACCGGTAAATTTTTCATTCTCACTTTCATTCTGAATTATCGTTAACCACATATTCTCGCCCTGTATTTCTATCCAACACTTTTCGGCTGGAGTTTTTCCTAGTGCCTGGTGTTCTCTGATGTAGTTGTGGAATATCTGGCAACCTTTCAATATAGGCGTATCAACCTTTTTGAGACCCTTATTGTATTCTCTCTGTACCTAATCTCACCGTTCATCCTCTCCATTTTGTTGTTGTTGTGGTCTCCATGTAGTCGAATGTAATTGAGGTGTATGCTTCGTGGCCATTTGTTAGTGTATAATTCTCGGTTAAATGCCGTATGAAAGTTGGGAGCACCGTCGCTTATGAGGGTATTAGGTTAGATTCCAGCAACCTCTTTTCCTTTACTAAACAAGGTTTGATATCAGCAGTGTTCTTGGTATCTGCCACTTGCTGGTCTATCCAGAAACGAGTCTCGTCGTCCATCAGAGCATAGAGATATTTGGTATTGCCTTTTACCTTCAAATATAACTCGTCAGTTTTCCATGAGGTTGATATCTTTGGAGTTATTTTATCAAGATATTTTTCCATGGATTATGTATACTTATCAATCCAGTTGTAGATAGTCTGATGTGAGACATCCATTTCAATGAACTTGAGCGAATGAGCGACATTCCTCAAAGATTGCCTCTAAAGTAAGGTTGCATTGCTATAGTAATCCCTTGGGGATTGTGTTTCATCTTCTCAAAGCCTATGTTGATAATGAAATATCGTTTACAATCGCTACACTCAAACTTTTGGATGTCATCATGTTTATTTCATCGTATTCCATCTTTTACTACATTCTCAGACCTACAGTATTTATAATCAGTTGTTACTATCTGCTCTATTCTCATTACCTCAACTGTTTTACATAACTCAAGACTAAATTCTACAGCGTAAATGTGTATACACTTTACTCCACGAAACATATGGTCAGCACATTAGCAAACCCAACCGATATTTTAACTTGGAGGTTTATATACAAAGATAGATACGAAAAGTATTAAAATTTAAAATATTTATTAAAATTAAATTCACATTCAGATTCAATTTTTCAAAAATAAGATTATCGGAATAATCATATATAATATTCCATCATATCCGCCATTGATAAATTATATTTTTCTTTCAATTTATCATAGAAACTAAATGCCTGAATTGTAAACATAGTACACCAAGTACATATTTGATTTGAAGAATCTTGATATTTAATACCACCTCCATTTTCTCCATCAGGAATAAATAAACTTGCAAGACTTTTTTGGATCTTTTCAATGATGTCATCGATATTTGAATTATTCCTTTTTTTCAATTCAGAATAACATACTATCAAGAGCCGCATCAATTGTGCCATACAATCAGATTGTTCAACTTTTTCTTTGGTACTTCGAGGTAATGAACCATTGTTTATATCCATTTGATTTAATGCCCACTCCAGTCCTTTCATAGCTGCTTCAATGTAGCGATCCTCCGCTAGTTCTAATCCAGTATAAAGAAGACCTTCACAAGAATAAAGATGCGGATGTAAAAAAGTCAAATCTTCTTCTTTCTCATTAGTCTTAAAACGACCATCTGAATATTGCTTGGTTAAAGCAAAATCACATAAAGAATAAGCCACTTCTTTGTAAATAGATTTTTGAGTTATCTTAAATAATTTTGAAAATCCCAAAGCGATCTTGGCTTGAAAAGATCCAGACATTGTTGACCATTTTCCCTCGCCATATTTTGAAGGATTAAGTGAACCATCTAACATTGCGATCATTTTTGTACCATCGAAAAATTTGTCAATTAGGGTATCCGCTATTTTTATAGCTGCTTGTAAATTCTCTTGGTCTTTATCTAATTTATATAAATTTAATAATCCTATCAATATCATCCCATTATCAAAAGAGTAAACCTGATTTGAAAGATCGCCTTTCAAATCAAATTTTGTGTCCCTATTTAATTTACCGGCAATTAGAACATTCGATTTCATATTCTTTCGTATCCATAAAGAGCTTTCTCGTGCGGCAATCAGCGCTTGATCATTGGATTTTTCAATATAAATCCATGAAAAGCAGGTTATTGCATAACCCACAATTTCACTATAAATAAACGGGTAGGAGAAATTAGTTAAATCCTTCCATCCGAACAATGCCCCTTTGTCTTCACCTTGTTTAATACGTATATCTGAATTTAAAAGCCAATCAATACTATTTTTAATAACCTCACCCATAGTCAACGATTTGTAAAATAAGTATATTATATAATATAACGATATCCCTGCATTTGATTGGCATTGCAAAGTTATGGAATTCAGTAGTCATTTTTAATTAATTTGTTCTCTATTTATAATAAATATATACAATAATTTCATTAAATCAAAAATAAATGTAAAGAATAAGCTCAAAATAGTTATACAATTGTATTTAAAGTATAAAAATAAATTGTTTTTCTTAGTCTAAAACCAAAATTTCCATAAATTAAAAGATGGTCCAATTTTTATAAAATACCTATACGATAATAAATAACAGACAGAAATACAATTTATCAGATAAATTCTTTTGGTTTTGTTTATTTATAGTAAAAATTTAGGGTTCTGTAAAGTCTGCGTTTGGTAGAGCTTTATAGAATAACTGCAAAAAACTTTTGATATACTAACTCAAAAGCTATAATCAATAGAGTTTATTGGGATGCTCAAAAACCCATTTAATTCCTGTCTTCATCAGATTTGATTATTATATTATAAGATGTATGACTGGGATATTTTTGTCTATGCTATTTAGAATAATAGTTTTTATATTCTAATCTATCCTCACATGTATTACAGATAACTATATGTAAAACTGGTTCTTCATGTTATTCTAACATTTATCATAATATTATAAAGTCTTGCTTATAGCTTATTATACTATTTTTTAAAAATATAAATTGTTATTAAAAAAATTAAGATAAGGCGTCTTTTACTTTTTCTTTTGCCTTGTTTAATGTTTCTGAACTTGGCTTTCCCTCAGCATGGTCTTCTGTAGTTTGGGCCTTTGCTCTAGCATCTTGTTCTGTATTTTTTACTTTCTTTGTTACATCATCAATAACATCAGTCATTGAACTATTATACATAACATAGTATATATTGAACCATTATCATCAAATGACATCCAATTTGAAATATCTTTTTATATCTTGTTGTCATAGATGACCTATGTCATTAAAGGACAAAATCGTGAATATAATAACAGCACATCCAAAATTAGTTACCTTCGGCATAGGATTAGCTATTATCTTTGTTATCGGAACGGCAATAGGAATGTTATATCCACAATCAGTATTAGCACAACATGTATTCTCTGGTATGTGTTGTTAGATAATTGTCTAAGCATTATAAGAACAATGTCTTTGTCAGTGAGCAATAGATCTTTATTTTTTACCAAACGATTTTTGACAGTTGTAATAACAGGCATTGCCAAATGAAGACTTTAGAGCCTTATTTAGAAATATCTATATCCTATATTCTTGTATGATAGTACAAAAAATAACGATTTTAAAAGGATTTCAAAAACAATAAATAAAAAAAATAAAATGTTTTTCCCTATCGATTTTTTCCCTAGTTATTTTTCTTGTACTGATATTGTGCATTTGTCAAAAAAAATGGAGAAGAAATTATTTTTCTGTATGTATCAATAGATGAGATAGATGAATTAAGTCTCAAATCTATTTCACCATTTAATTTTGGCAAACACACTATAACACAATCATTCCATTTCTCATCCCAATAACTTATAGCTTTAATTCTTGGATATCTTCCATTTTCTATTGATTGTAGTGCATCTTGAATCCATTTACTTTTGTTTCCTTGTAGTGGGTCTTCCAAAACTCCAAATTCAAAAACTGCAAGTGGTTTTTTACTTGAAATGGCAGCAAGTTGAGGATATGCATTATCTAAAATTCCGGAAAAGGATTCCCAATCAGCACCCCGATCAAAAGACCCGTATACACTGATACCTATCCAATCAATATAATTATCACCTGGATAATAATTTTTTATTGCATTCCATGGCTGATCTAAGATACCCGGTTTACCAACGTCTAATGGAGGGTAAACATGGAAACACCATGTAATATTTGTTACACCCTCCTTTCTAAACAAATCTATGATATGTCTGTAGGCGTCACGAAATCTTTCTGGTCCATCAGGAAAAGTTGGATTTCCATATTTATTGGTTATTCCGCCACCATTTTGTATTCCACTCCATGGAAACCAATGACCATTGACTTCTGTACCAAATTCAACCATCAGTGGAATCCCTACTCTTTTTGCATCCATAGCCCATTTCGTTAAATTGCTATCAAATTTCCCATCTATGATGCTCTGAAGAGTAAAATTAGGATCTTGTTTATCCTCGGTAAAAGTGGTGCGTGGCATCATGCGGATAAAAGGAACTACACCCAAACTATGAATTATCCTTACGGATTTTTCTGGAAATTTAATTCCTGAACCCCAATTGTTTGAAAAATATGCCCAAACTATTTTTTTTCCAATCATTTTTTCATAGTCTAAGATCTTTTTTGCTGTTACGTTATCTTCAGTTCCACCAAAATCGGTAATAGCACTTTGATAAACTCCCTTCGTTGGAGGTGCGATCTTTATACTAAGATTTGAGGGAGCTTTAAATATGGTATTTATAGGATTGTCTTTAGGAATATTAAAAACTTTTTTTATAGTACTATTTATGGGGTTATGTTTAGAAGTATTAACGCCTTCTGCATTTTCCTCTATACTTTTTAATCTATATTTTTGAAATGCGTTATTTAGAGTATTGTTCTTGCTGGCTACAATTCCATGTGCTATAGCCGAACTATAAGTTTGTGTTTCTATCGATACTAACAAAACTATAAAAAGAAATATAGTATAAATATATTTATTAACGACATTATACATATTTACCTGTTTTAGTATACCTTTTCAGAATATATATTTATCAAATGATCATAGCTTTTTATAAAAAGTATTAAATCATGTAATTATTTATGATAATAGCACGTATATCACCTCATTAATTTAATATAAACATAATTATTAAGAATAAATTATTTTATTGTATTTTATTTTTTATTTTTACCAATACCTTTTTTTAAATTCAATTGATTCAATTCGATGTATAGCAGATCAACCTCTTCAACATTATAACCCATTTTTCTTGTTGAAAAACCAAAACACAATGCCAAGATTGAAAACATCCGTTTAAAATATTTTTATTTAATAAAAATTACATAAGAAAAAGCATTTCATAGTTTTTCAACAGCGCATTATAGCCCATTTAACTTTCAAATTTAAATAGTTGGATTAATAATTTTAAAAAAATTAAATACGGGTAATGAATTTCATTTTATCGTGAAAATAGATTTAGTTCTCTGTTTTTTGTATTTGGGTGATGGTTTTTGAATATTTCATCTCTAATAATTTTGGTGTATATACTTGTATCTCTAATTTTTTTTATCTTCTCTAGTATTGTTCTTTCCTTTTTCCTTATTCAATATGCGCGTATAAAACCCAAGACTGAAAATGTAAAATTTGACATTTACAATATAAAAAATTTTCAATTTCCAGTTATATCCATATTGCTTCCAGTTTATAGAGAAGAAATAACTTTGCCTTATCTTTTAAAAAGCATCTCGGAATTTAACTATCCAAAAGACAAGTTAGATGTACAATTACTAGTTGAACCAGATGATCACCCTACGATTAAATCACTTTTATCTATTCCTTATAGAAATATACCTGGAGGATATGTAGAATATTCTGACAATATGCCTATTAAGGTTCAGTTATGGAACAACTTGATAGTAAAGTTATGCTATATTCACTTAAACCCTAAAAATGCTCGAGCAAAGCCAAAGTCACTTAATAAAGGCCTAGCTTTTGCCCAAGGTCAATTTGTTATTATATACGATGCAGAAGATAGACCACAAGCAGATCAGCTTCGAAGAATGGTTTTATATATGGAAAAAGATCCTGAGGCAGTGTGTTTACAAGGAAGATTGGCATATTATAATACGAGTCAATCTTTACTTACAAAACTTTTTTCAATAGAATATCTAATCCATTTTAATATTCTTCTACCATTAATATATCAAAGCAATTTAGTAGTTCTTTTAGGAGGAACTAGTAATTTTTTTAGGACTGCCGTTTTAAAAAAACTGGGTGGTTGGGATGAGAAAAATGTTACCGAAGATGCAGACCTCGGAGTACGACTTGGCCGAATCAAAGGAAAAACAGTCCCGTTTGATAGTACAACATGGGAAGAAGCACCTCCAAAACTTTATCCGTGGCTTAGGCAAAGAATAAGATGGAATAAAGGTTTTCTTTATACCTTTAAAGTCCATTATAAACGGCCTTTGAGCGTTATAAAAGACATCGGTATAAAATCTTTTATTTTTCTATTATATCAACTAATTGGTCCTGTAATAAATATGATAGCCTTACCGGGGTGGATAATATTTTCTATAGTAATATTAACACTGTTAGATATTCCCATTCCTTTTGCTAGGTTCATCTATGACGCATATGATTACAATTTTTTTCTATTTTATATAACATTATTCAATTTTATAATTGGGGTATCATTTGTTTTAATAGTGAGCTTTCTTGCGCTAAGACAAAGTCATTATGCAAAAAAAAAATACAAATTAATATTACTAATGCCCTTTTACAACATCTTGTTAGGTGTGGCAGGTTTAATAGCAATAATTGAATTTATATTCAAACCTCAAGTTTGGCATAAAACATATCATGGTTTCTCAATAGCAAACTCTTCCGAAACATAGTTGGAAAGGAGGACTTCATGAATACCCTATTATTCGACTACAATAGACCATTGTTGAAAGAATCATTTTATAACAATATATCCACCATATATTGGTCTGTTGAATAACTATTTTCTCAAATGAGCTATAATCCTTTAGTAGGATAGATATTGTCTGATAACTCCAAGAAGAACAAAAAGAAAAAACCAAGAGGAAGATTAACTAGAGTGAGTGAATATAACGAGTCTCCTGTTAGACGAGGTGAAGTGTTTTTGAATTTGATTTTTTTACAGAACTTATGGCAAGCAGCAGAGCTAAAGAAAATGAACAAAGCAAATAAAGGTACAAATTATCGCCTTCCGAATTCCTTGATATTTGTAATGCTCGTTGCCAGAGTACATGCGTACCTACTTTCATACTACCGTCAATTATAAGGCTTAGAATGATGTCTGTGCACATAAAAAGACTCCACTAGATAGTACCAGATTTCACAACAATTTGATAGTGGAGAGTAGAAAGGATGATGATAAACCTGGACCCAAACATAAATCCAGAAAAAGACGACATAGTGATAGTAGCAATTGACAGCACTGGTATCAAGGTAATTAATAGAGCGCAGAATGGATACTTGATAAATGGAAGAAAAAAAAGAATAAAGAAGGGTTTTATCAAAATTCATGTTGCTGTTGTAAACATAAAGACAAAGAAGATCGTATCAATGGAAGTAACAAAAGAAGATGTTTATGATGGACAGATGTTAAAAGAGTTGGTCTATGATGTTTCTAAAACGCGTTCCATCAAAAAGGTATTGGCAGATAGAGGTTATGATTCCAAAGATAACTTTGGGTATCTTGATAGACTGAATATAGTACCAGTCATCAAAGTAAGAAAAAATTCATCGGTTAAGAACAACACTAGATGTATTCCACGGAAACTATCAGTAATACAGCAACTTGAAGATATAAAGCGATGGAAGAAAAGATGTGGATATGGTATGCGATGTTGGATGGCTGAATCTTAATTCTCATCTATAAAGAGAATGTTTGGTGAATATGTATATTCTGCAAAGTGGAACAATATCGTAAATGAACCGATGTTAAAGGCATCAATCTATAACTTGTTTATGGACAAGATGACGAAATGATTCAACACTAGTATAATTTGTTGTATCCAAATTAGTTATTCGACAGAGCACTATATATTCAATGGAAAGTCATAATTGAAGATAGCAATTTGAAATACGGTAAAGAAATTGTAAAAGCAATTTACATCTTTATTATAAAAGTCAAGATTAATTTAATGAAACATATAGATATTGTGTTTACATAGGTTAGAAGTTTAGCATGACAAGTATCTTTTATAGAATAAGCAAAGATCATAATAGGAATATACAAAACCTCTAACTATTATAGAGTTTAAATCAAATACTACAAAAAGAAGAGTATGTTGGAAATAATTTATATTGTTTATAAAAGTTAAAAGTAATCAATTTTTCTTTTAAATAAAATATAATATTTTAACTCTATTTTTATCAATATAATAAAACATATTTAGGAATTCTTACAATTTGCAGTTTTAGTATCACCTTTACTAGCATTAAAGCCAACTATATTTTCTTCACCAGATCCACAAATAAAGTGATCAGTACCAGGTCCGCCTATAAAATGATCAATACCTGATCCGCCAACTAGCGTAGCGATGCCAGAACCAGCTGCTATTAGCACATTTTCTCCTGAACCTCCTATTAGTGTATCATTTTTCCCATGGGCATAGATAAAGTCATTATCCGGGCCACCAACCAGAATATTTTTACTAGCACCACCAAAAAGTACATTGTCGCCAGGTCCGCCTCTAACAGTGTTATTACCACCCAAAGAAAATATCATATCATCTCCAGGTCCACCATTTATGGTGTTGGTACCATTTAAAGCATATACATTGTCAGCACCTGGTCCAGCATTTATGGTGTTGGTACCATTTAAAGCATATATAATATTATCACCTAGTCCACCCTGTATATGATTTGAACCAGAAGTGATAAATATTGTATCGTTACCATCTCGATCCTTGAAAGTGTTTTTACCCCCATTTATAACTATTGTGTCAGCACCAGATCCACCATCGATAGAGAAATTTCCCTTTGTAGCAACTATTGTATCATCGCCAGATCCACCATTTAAAGACGCATTCCCGCCAGGTCCAGCAAATATTATATCACTACCGGGTCCCCCATCAACAGGACCGTTACCATTATTGCTAAATATAACATCATCACCAGATCCACCATTTATTGCTTGATTTATATTTGTACGTACTAAAAAATCATCCTGATCAGTACCATTTAATGCTGGTGTAATTGCATGAATGTAGTTTGGGAATATATTAATGAAAAATGCAAATAATGATATAGATAATAGACCATATAAAATCGGTGTAATATTGACCATATTGTTTCTCTTTAATATATTTTAATTTGGATATATTTATTTGGTTAAATTGATAGGCTATGTTAACAGTTATGTAAAATGGTAGATACTTTCTTCTTGTAAACTGATTATGCTTTTTAGCGATCATAATGCATTTAGCTTACGCCCCTCAAATTATAATTATGAGGAATACCTCCCTCAGAAGGCTTACTAATGAGGAAAGAAACATTTTGTATGAAATAATGGTTGATAATAAAGAAGATGGCTATAGAGCCAAGATCATCCTGCTTAAAGATAAAGGATATACTGTTGCCGAAATAAGACAGGCAACTAATCATCATGATGTCAATATCCGAAAGTGGATACATCATTTCAATGAAAAAGGAGTGGATGGAATAATATCCAAAATCCATAAACATAAATCAATCAAGATAACGGATGATATAAAAAAAAAGATTGTTGAAATAGTAACCAAAAATCCAAGAACCGATTATGGTGGATTGCCATTTTCAACATGGTCATTGCGGGTACTGGTTTGAGGATTCATTACCAAAGAGATAAATCTAGTTGGAATTAAGCTACACCGAAATTAGATACATCGTTCTAAAGCATAGATGGTATTAAGTGGAGAAATTCTAAAATAACCTTGGGAACCAGCCTGGCCCTGAATATAATTTGAAAAAAAGAGAATTGAAGGAATTGAGATATGATCTGTCTTCTGTCTCTATCTTACTTTATGAAGATGAGAAGGGACCTATTGTTGCAAAACCTATGGTGGTACATCCTGATCTTCTTTTGTACAGTCCAAGATATCCAAGGCTCAGAAGATAAGAGGAATTTTGAATGTATTTGGTGCTTATGACCATACCAATAATCAGATGCAGACTCATGGTTACAGAAAGAAAACAGCAGAAAAACAGTTTTTTAGATTTTATAGTAGGATAGTAGACAAAAAATATGATTCAAGTGTAAAACAAATATTTTTGGTAACGGATAATAATGTATCGATACACAAATCCAACAAAGTAAAACAAACGATAGCCAAACATTATCTTCAAAGGATACAATTAGTGTTTCTTCCAACAAGGTCTCCTGGATTAAACTTGATAGAAGTAAGATGGTATTATGGATGCATAGACAATCCATAAACAATTCCACATTTGAAAATAAACGAGATATTAGTAAAGCAATAGTATCAGATTGAACTATAAATTATAATAAAAAACATGTAGACAAAATGAGTATAAACAGTTTACTTGAAGAAAGTATCTTTAGATTACATGACTGTTAACTTAACGTATTATCTGTTTATTATGTTTGCTAATGAAAAGATTAAACCACTTTCTTAAATGTTTTAATTTATATTTCTTTATTCTACATGGAAAGTAATCGTCAAACCCTTCCGTTCTATCCTTGATGTATTGGATTGTTTTATCTCTCTCTATGATGCTTTTATCTAATGGAATTAAGATGATGTCTTTGTTTTACAAATGTACATGCTTGCGGTGGATACCAAGTTCCACCACCGTCTGTTGAGACAGGGTGCTTGCCATGGATATTTATCAGTGATGCAATAAAACGCTCGGCTACAATAAGCATTGTTTTATCAAAGGATATATCAATATGAAGGATTTGCTTATTCTTTGGCTCAATTGCAACCCATAACCAGACATATTGAGAACCAATTCTAATCAATGTTTCATCTATAATAAATTCATCAATCTTTTTTCTCTTGGTTAAAAGTTTCTTTGGTCTGTATTTCTAAATCCATTTCCACATTGATACATGGCTTCTGCGAACAAACCTTTGTAATGCTTTTGCAGTATTTCTATAAGAAAGACCATCAAGAAAATAGAGATACAAAGAATAAGCAATACATTGGTTTGGTTCTCTTTCTTTGATATTTCAATATGGTATAACAAGTTTTCAGCTATAGCGTTTTCTTAAGTTAAAAGGGCCACTGTAATAGTAGTATAGAATATAAATCGGCTGTCTCTGTCAACAGATGATAATTGTTTTAATAGAAAAAGTTAGTTAAGATTACTGATTTTTTTATCATTAAAATAAAAAAATAAAAAACAATCATACCTAATTCCCAAGCCATTACCATTGTATTTTCATTCATGGAAAGCCTGTTGTAATCTGGCACTAGTATGTTAGACAAGTAATATAAGAACGAATATGATGCTGATTTAAAAGAAAGGATTATTCTTCTTGTAAGGCGCATTGCATCAGACAAGCAAAAGGTCGAATCTGTATCACAAGAATTACATGAATCAAGAGATTGGGCTTACAAATTGTATAAAAGATATATTGATAAAGAATGATTGGACGAAAAAAGGATAAACCATAAGTGGAATACAACCTTCTTTGGTTAACAAGGACTTGGGGATAAAAACAAGAAAAGATTAAGAAGATAATAATACTGGTTGGGATATCAGACAGGTCATGTAAATTATTCAAAAGAGAACAGGCATCATATACCATGAATTATATATATCTATCGATTGCTGTATAAATGTGGCTTTGCACAAAGGTACCTCGGAAGAGATTCAAAAAAACAGCAACTCAGGAAGATAAAAAGGAATTTAAAAAAGTGTACAAGGAATCTTAACCAAACTCAAAACACAATGGCATATACAAATCATATTTTAATCATAATCAGATAATTAAAATATGAATATTGCAACCTATAATTGAGAATCTTTAAAATTTAGATATGTGCTAATTATAAACGAGATCTTATTATATCCTTTTAACCATTAGCATGTCCAATATTTACTTGGATAAAGATCTCTAAATACTTTGACATTTACCTTTATCTGATAACTCATGGTGATAACAATGTGGAGTATTCCGCCCTTTGTCTTTACATCCTGTCCATATCTGTATATCTTTTCAAACGATTCTCGGGTAAGAGTCAAATGAATATATAGGATGATAATGGATTAACTTAGCTATAAGCATTATTAAAATATACAGATAATAAATAATAAAAGAACAGTTTAGATATTATGCTAATTGGTATAATAATAGATTGGTTACTTTAATATAGGATTAATATGAAATACATAATTTAACTTGTATTTGCTTCACTATATCAGCTAATGACATACTATAACTGTAAGAAGAAAAATATTCTAATCCAAAATCAGCAAGATACATGCATAATGACAAGGCGATATGAAAATAAGATAAAGATGGAAGATTGGGAATTATGACCATACCTCAAATAATTATGATCTATTAGTGTTTTAACATTTATTATGAAACTTATTAAAATTCTTATGTGGGAATTTATATTATTGTTATTTTATTTAAATTTATTTAATGCAAAAGATAAAAAAAATAAATATTTTTGCCACCTTATCTCTTATCTTGATGTTAAGCTCGGTCGCTGAATTTCACCAATCAAAAGTATTTGGCATAGAACAAAAAATAGTGATTGATAAAGCCAACGAATATTATCCAAAGATTGCTAAATATGAGGCATTTAAAAATATCCATATGGTTTCGTTATCAGGCAATTCTTATGATGAAAATAGCCCGAATAATATTAAATTAATATCGGGTCAAAACTTTACAATAACACTAAAATCAAATCCAACAACAGGATATCAATGGATTCCAAAATTTAAAACAAATATTATTAACCTTTTATCCCATGATTTCAAACCATTGTTGCCTGTTCGTATAGGAAGTTCTGGGATAGAAATATTTACATTTAAATCCCTAAATCCGGGTACGACTACATTGGATATGGTATATAAGAGAGGTATAGAAGAACCACCAATAAAAGAAAAGACTTTTGTAATCATAGTTCATTCTTAAAAAATTGATATTATGAGGTATGCTTTTAGGTCAACTATATTTACCCAAATTTAAGAAATAATAATCAATAGTCCGGTGGTAGTCCTTTTAAAATACTTTCGTAGGAAGCGATCTATAACATCCTTTTCCAAAACTTGAATATCATAAATTTCTAATTAGAAATCTGCCTGTGATATGTTTTTCATTATAATTAATACTATTCATAATATGATCATCGCTACAACTGCCAGTAATATTGCATGTCCTCCAACAATACTTTTTTAACCACATGGAAAATGAGCAGTTAACATATTTGTTTGATATTGCCATAATGTTTGATAACATATACAACAAAACATAGATGGAAGATCATCGGACAAATAATGTGTAATTGTATTTAATATTTTATGGATATCATTTAGCATAAATCCTATAATAATTAGCATTTGATGATTCAAGATCAGCAAATCCTGGATAATATTCGGAATTAATAGATCATACTTTCCTTGTCTCCATCAACATTCTTCAACATAATAAAATTTCAGGCGAGTCTTTTGGGAAATAAAGTATTTTGAGATTAGAAACTATTTGTTACGAGATGTAATTTAAAAATATATGCTAATTGATATATAAGCGGTTATTAAGAAAATAAACAAATGGTAAAAGTGTAGTTTGAATATTTATATCAATTGGTATAAGCAATACAACGGCAAAAAAAAGACGTAAAATATCCAGTTGTATACCTGGTACCCATAACCAATTCCATCCATTTCATTTTCTTCTTCTAAATGGGTTTAATTATGCAACAAAGCATTTCCATCTTTTAAATGTCTCTACAAATGTTACTCTGTCCCAAATCAAAGAGAAAACCATCTAACGTAAGTTTTGTAAAGACAATAAAACACCTACCAAAAGCATCAAAAATCTATTTTCGACATCTAGTTTAAAATACCTTCCAGTACCAATTTTTCTTTCTTTGATATTTTTTACTATCTATTTATTGTATTAATTATCAAACTCTTGCACCATTAGATCAGTGAATGGTTTGAAAAGCAATGGTTGTGTGGACAATCTATTGTATAAAAACAACGAAAGAACAAAAGAATGAAGAACTAAGGGTCATAAAGCTATTTGCAATTAATTATGCAAAAGATCTATCGATTTAAAAGATCCTTATTAAGATTTATAAAGATTTTATATTATCTTTAGGTATAATATTGATACAAGATATGGAAATTTGTGAAAGCAAATGAACCTAATAACAATTAATCAAGACCAGAATAACAAAATATTAAAGGTAAAGATAGATGATTTGATAACAATCCGACTTAAAGAAAATCCATCTACGGGGTATAGATGGAAATTTGGTGAATTAGACAAAAAAATTATCGAAATAGAGGGTTCGGAATATATCCATCCTTCAAATAAAGGAATAGGTAGTGGTGGAATGAGAACTTTCACTTTTAGGGCAAAATCATTAGGCAAAACAAAGGTACAGTTACAGCTTAAGAGAGAATGGGAAAAGGACAAAGATCCTTTTGATCAATTCACATTATTTATTCATATAATTTGAAAATTTGTAACATTTATTAATATTTAATTATGGCATTTCTCAAAAACACCACCTATATAATTAATAAGGTAAAATGATGAATCAAACGACAAGATAATTTGTATCATATAATTGTCGAGTTTATGTCGTTTTTTGTTTATGAATATTGATTATCATACATAATAACAAGTAATTTGGAAGAGAATATGACGGTACTATATATGATGATGCTTGACTTGTTACTATATTGTAGATAATTTCAAAGATTATGCACCCCATAGGAGGTCGAGGCTATGGTCGAACCTTATGTTATCAAACTGGTCGTTATCAAAATACTTCAAGGAGAGGAATGGATGTAATTCATATCAGGAAACAATAGTAACAAAAGGTAAAAAAGATTTGCCTTATTCTACACTGTTTCTGCTATCAGATTTCATTTGGAATAACATCTATAATAAAATAATCTATAGTTGAAATACCTATTAATTATTACAATACTTAAAAGTATAAAAATAAAAAATTATTTGATTAGAATGATTTTTGCGTCATAGCATCTGTATATGATCTAATTCATAATCCATTGTCCTTTTTTTTGTTTAATGCAATTGGGTTGGAGTATCACACTGTGATTCTGCATTTATAATCGGCGGTGTTTTGCATACAAATAACCATGCGCTATAATTATTTGAATGTGCTCCTCCAGCAGCCATTGACATGGATGAATGTGCTTTTGCAAACAGCTTTTCAATTGTATCTGAGCTCGTTGTAGTATTAGAAAATGATGATGATTGGGCGATAACTTTTGGGAACATGTTTACTGCAGCAATTGTTATAATTGCCAAAATTACGATGGTTTTAATAGATATTTTATTTATCATTACCAATTAGACTATCAACTTCTTCTTAAATCTATTGTTTCAATTTTGGCAATAATTGAAAAAATTACAATATTATTATATTGCTTCAATTATTGGCAATAATGTTATATATATCTAAAAGCATCATAATTCATGATAACACCGCATGAAATAAACATAAAGTTCAATCCACCCAATAACCGTCGTGTGACAAATAGTACATCACAAAACGCCAGAAGCGAATCATCTATTGCCATAAACCCAGCAAATCCATACAATATAGTTGCATCTTCCAAAAAGTTCTCTGATCCTACTAAATATGAATTTTCACTTGCTATTTATACTACTTTTGACGGTGGTGAAACGTGGACCGAAAGTGCACCACCTAAACTATTAGATGGTTGGGCTGGAGTTTCTGATCCGGCTCTTGCTTGGGATATTTCTCAATCTACTACCTCTGCAACTAATAATACTGTATACTTGGTAGCATTGCCTTTTGCACCTGATGATGGACCTCTTTTAGGAATCGCAATCTATCAATCAAATGATGGAGGTAGTACTTGGAGCTCACCAAAACTGATACACAGTGGAAGTGGAGATGATAAACAATGGGCCGTAGGAGATTATAATCCCCTTAGCCCATACTTTGGAAATGTTTATGCAGTTTGGGACGATGGACCAGGACTTGGTTTTTCCAGTTTAGCTTTTGCAAGAACTATTGACCATGGCAATACATGGATTGGTTTGAATGGTCAAAATGCAGGTTCTCATATCGAAGGCATACAAGATTCAGGCTCTCCTGAGATTTCAGTCGCATCGGCTCTGTTCATTTAACGTCTCCTAACTCCTTGTTGTGGTAATCGATAAATAAATTCAACCAGTTTTTCACATGCTTTAGTTTGCAGTTCTCAAGCCTACAAGGAAAGTAGTCATCGAAACTTTCAGTCCTATCCTTT
>JAICXY010000081.1 GCA_025934495.1 Candidatus Nitrosocosmicus sp. | reverse complement strand
GTTTATTGAGATTTTTCTCTCTTCCTCTTTAACATTCTCTCTCTATATCATCTTCTTTAGGAGACATATATAGAGAGAAGGAATGAAAAAAGAGAAAGAAAGAGAGAGTACGATCGAAAAGAAAAAAACTTTGAGTTTATAGAAGATATATAATAATATTAAAGAATTACACGATGTTAAAATAGAATTGTTGATAAAATAAAAAAGATAAAGGCAAACTAATAGTTAGATAAATTACAAATTTAAAATTATAGTAGCTAATACATATGCAAAGTAGAAATAAAGATAATATTAAAAGATCTAGCTAATTTTAATTTTCAATTGATTGATTATATAAATATTCACTCATTATAAAAGAAAAGAATAATCATAGTTATTTTTTTATGCATCTATATTTGGTATCATGTATTTAATTTATTTGTTCCCTATTTCTTTGATTCTTTATATAATATATTTCAGTATATTTTTGTACTTTATATGCGTCTATCTGATCATTTCCCATGTTAGATTCAATCGATCGGGTCAGCACCTATATGTTGATCGAATCTCCATTATATTATTATTCATTATATTTTTTATTAATAATGTAATGAGCGCACCTGGAGGTCAGTAAATCACATTATGGCACAAGCCAACTTCCTTACCGACGCCGCCTTCTTTCTTGGTCGCGTTCTACAAAAGATATGTAAATTATTAATATAAATCTTGTTTTTTAAAAAAATATAATAATTAATCTAATAATGATTATTTTTAACAATTTAACTAAACTATATTTAAATTTGAATTTAAAAATACATTTTAAAATTAATATTCAATACCATATGGATTGATGTAGTACAGATAATTGTTTTTTTAGTAAAATATTCATCATAAAGTTGTAAGGAAATTCACAGATTATAATTACCCATAGATTTGGGTAATCAAATAATATATACAAGCCCATAAAATTTCCTTATCTATTTCTTTCTCAAGATTATGATAGATGGTAATAACCAGAATGTCGTCAATTAAGAGACAGCTATTAATTTATTTTTTACATTTCTAAAATTTTCCATAATTTATATTTCATAAATTCAGTCGAAACATAACAATTGTTTATACATATATATAATCATGATATATCAATTAGACAACATTTAATAAAAAGAACGTAGTGGATCATTTAGAAGTTGACTGGAAACCCCAATAATAAGAAATAACAAATGTTATTGTATTATGGGGCCACACCATCAACTATACAAAATTAATTACTATATCAAACATTATGCTAAAATTAGTTTCTCAAAAGTTCATATAGGATATTGATCGCTTTTTCATATAATTTCAGACAATTACTTTAATAAATACGTGCTCCTATAAAAAAAGAAACGTAATAATGAATCGAATTATTAAAATGCAACTATTTGTTTGCCATATTGACCGCACAACTTATTTCATTAAAAAATATTTCTCTGAGATCACTATTATAAATAGTTGCTGCAGGGTGGTATGTAATAAAATATTTAATTTTGTCGGATACTATCATTTTACCGTGATATATTGTTAAACTTTTTAAATTCAAAATAGATTGTAAAGCAGTTGCTCCCAATATACAAACAATATTTGGCGAAATTATTTGTATTTCTTTTCTTAGATATTGCAAACATGTATCAATTTCATCTTTTTCTGGAACTCGATTATTTGGGGGCCGACATTTGACAACATTAGTAATATAGACATCATTTCTTTTAATTCCTGCTTTTTCCAAAGCTTCTTCTAATATTTTCCCAGCAAAACCTACAAAAGGCAAACCCATTTTATCTTCGTTTTTACCTGGAGCTTCGCCCACAAATAATATTTTTGCATCAAGATTCCCATGCCCTGGAACTGCGTTATTTCTAGTTATACACAGTTTACATAATTTACAATTGACTACTTTTGTTTTAATCTCCTCATATGATTTTATCTTGTTTATCAAACCAATATCTAGAATATACCTTAAAAGTAATTTAATCATTATTAAAAAAAAATATGGTAATTCAGGCAATATTATAAAATGTAGATTATTTTTACCTCATCTAAAAACTCAATTCGAGGTATTTGAGAATGGATTTGATATCAATATTTCTAAAGAACTTGTCGGAGTCTAATTGGGGTTTAATATTAGAGCCTTGTTTAGTAGATTTTAATTTATTTGAATTATCAACATACAATTGTTTCTGATTCTTAGCTTTTTAAATGAGATATATTTTTCTATTCAGAATATAATCTACATATCAATAAATCAGCATTTCAGTAAATCATATATAAAAAAATATTAATCGAATTATATTACAACAATATGAAAAAAGTTAAAAAATGATCCGAATTGATGATAATAAAATATTTCAAATAATTGAATCTAATAAGCCTTCATCCATTGCTTTAAACGGACCTGAACCACTACTTCCAAAAATTCAAATGGTTTCCGATGAAATTGAAAAAAAATATGGTATTATATCATATATAATCGGAGAGAGAAGCTGGGGATCTTGTGATTTAAACCTGCAAGCCGCAGAGATGTTAAATGCAGATATATTATTTAACATAGGACATACAATAGCTTTGGATAATTTTGGTAATAAAGTATTTATGATAAACGCTTTTGACGACATTAGTTTTGAAGAAGTTGCTTCCAAGTGTGCTGACACATTAAAATCAAAATTTAAAAACATCTCTCTGGTTACAGATAGTCAACACATCCATCAGATTCCCAAGGTAAAAGAAATATTTGAAGAAAAGGGATTTTCAGTAGTCATTGGAAAAGGTAAAGGACAGCTAAATGATGCACAAATATTTGGATGTGAATTCTATCCGGTGCATAACATTTCAAATAAAATCGAAGCTTTTATTTTTCTTGGCCAAAGCAGATTTCATTCTATTGGAGTAGCATTATCTACAGAAAAACCAACGTACATGCTTGATCCATATTTTGAAGAATTTCTATCTATCAATGAAGAAGCAGAAGTAGTCAAAAAGAAATCAATATTATCCATATATAAAGCTCTAGATGCCCGGAAAATAGGAATAATAATCGGTTTGAAAGAAGGACAATTTGCAAAAATCAAAGCTCTAGAGATTAGAAAAGAGCTGACAAAATTAAAAATAGAAACACAGCTGTTAGCTTTTACAGAAATTTCAAATGAAAAATTACAAAATTTTAAAGAAATAGATGCATTCATCCAAGTAGCATGTCCAAGGTTAGGAACGGATAATTATTTTTCCAAACCAGTATTATCGACTCCGCAATCAGTAGCATTAATCAAACTATTAAAAAAAGAACCAATAGAAGAATTTTTTAAAATTCAACATTGGTTGTAGTGATTGAAAATTATACAAATAAGGATAAAAAAAATAAGAATATAATACAATACAATACAATTTACTTTTCTCTTATTTGATATTTTAAGAATATACCATTTTTTAAAAGATAATATACTTAAAATCTAAAACAATAGGGCATATAATATGAATGAAATAAATCTGTTTTGGTAAAGATTATTATAATTAAGAAATATACAAAAGGCAAATAATGGTTAGTATTTCAAAAAAGGCTTCATTGATAATATTTTTTGCTGCAGGCAGTATATTTATAGGAATAGGTATCGCCTCAATAATAGATTCAAATATCCCAAGATTTGTACAAATTTCAGAAATAATTAAACCCAATCAAACAGGAATTTTTACGCCAGATATGAATACTGGTAATATTGCAAACATTTTTTTCAATAAATCCAATGCATTAGTAATAATAAAGGATCCCAATAATGCAGTAATTTTAAACAAAACGCAAGATAACAAAATCTTTAATAACACAATAAAATCAGATAAAGATGGTAAATATAAAATTCAAATATCCAACACAGGGAAAACAGCTCTTGGTTTAAAATTAGGAGCTTTTTCCAAGGCCAGTCCCATAGCTTTTAGTGGCCAAATGATGCTGATAATAACAGGAATAATCATAATTGGACTTGGAATAAGAATGAAAAAGATGGATTAAACTTAAAAAATCTCTGCTTTTTTATAAGAACCGAGTATTTTAAAAAAAATAGATTCATTCTTAATATTTAAAAGAGACGCTCTTACCCCATCCGCATTTGGGTTGCCTTCAAAGTCCACAAAAAAATAATATTCCCATGGAATATCTTTAGTTGGTCTTGATTCGATTTTTGTTAAATTGATATTTTTTGCTGCAAATTCCTTCAAAATCAAGAATAGAGAACCAGGCGTATGAGAGATAGAAAAAATTATAGAAGTTTTATCGGCATTAGTTTGATTATTAGGTATCTTTGATACTATTAAAAATCTTGTAAAATTATTATTTTTATCTTCAATACCTTCTTCAATTATTTTCATATCATAAATTTCAGCAGATCTTTTACTAGCTATAGCCGATGCATCAAGCATAGCATGTTCTTTTATAAATTTTACTGAACCAGCAGTATCATATAAAGGAACAGATTCCAACGATTTTTTTCTAATATAATTTCTGCATTGAGCTAATGCCTGTGGATGAGAAAAAACAGTTTTGAGTTCTCGATACTGTTTGTTAACAATTAAACAATGTCTTATTCTTTGATAAATTTCGCCAGTTACAAAAAGATGTTTTTCCACCAATAAATCATAAGCTTCATTTACACTACCTTCTATAGAATTTTCAATAGGAACTATAGCAGCATCGACATATGAATTATCAACATTATCAAACAAGTCCTGAAAAGATCTGAATGGAATAAAACAGGATTTAAATTTAGAAAAAAATGTAAGGGCGGCAATTTCACTGTACGATCCTGATTCTCCTTGAAACCCTATTTTTACAATATCCATCATTTTAAGAAATACTGCTTGTCATAAAGTGATGTAAAAGATTCTTTACCATAATCATTCGAGATCTTTCTTTCCTCAAAGTTACCACACAAGGAACATTTCAATCCACCAGAAGTTTTAATCAAATCATCGTTTCCACAAGAAAAACAAATTGTATAAACTAAACCCAAATCTTTCTCATCAAGTGTTATATGAATTGAGGAGTTCAATAGGCTAAAGACTTTCCCACGTATAATATCACCTACTTTAAAAATAAGCTTTCCCTTATAATTTCTCTCACGCCATCCGGAATTATAATTACTACCCATAGAAGATATACGAGTAGATGCAATTGCGGAAAATCCAGAATGAGAATATCTATCATTGATATAAACAACTCTTACCGATATCATATTTCCAAATAACATATCAATATAACCAACAACAATATCACCAATTTTTGGGATTGATGGAGAATTTTTTTGTTCAACATTCAATACTCTGTCAGCCATATTTATAACTGGTTTACCTATAACAGATGATCTAACTTCTCCATCAACCACAAAAGTATTTTTTCCAGGCTCAAACTCTTCAATTACCGACATAGTTATTCCAGGAATTATACGATTAATTTCACGAATTTTAGTCACAACAAATCATAAAATATTATCCATCATATAGTTATAATTGTTACATAAGAGACATAACTATTAATGTGCTTTGTTGCATGATTCCGCATTCTAAATACACATAGCTAACATCTCAAGAAAACATGTGGAATGATCCATCTACAATAAATCTCTAGTAGAAGAGGTGATGAAATATTTCTAGGATTTGACATTATAATCAACGGGATACAGAGCTAAAAGAGATGAATAAAGACAAATGGGATTAAGAGCAATTTCATTATCCAAACACTTTTCTTTTACTACTTGGTCAGGCTAAAGTGTACTTTCATCTGCCATATCGCTAAACCAAAAGAAGGAATTGCACATGAAAACACGCTAAAGGGAAAGTATCTTCTATTCCAGATTACACTACAATATGTAGAAGAATAAACCGGTTAGACATTAAGATGTATGATAATAAAAGTGATAATTTTGATGACAATACATAGTCATTGCAATAGATAGTACTGGTGTCAATATTACAAAGAGACCCGTGGATAAGAGACAAATGAAATGTGAAAAATAGTATTAAAAAATATGTGAAAATACATATAGCTGTTAATATAAATACCAAGAAAATCCTTTTGATGATGAAGGTAACTACTGATAAACGCGTTCATGATTATAGCAAGACATTACCAGAAATTGGTTGAAGAAAATATTATAAAATCAGATAGCATAACAGCAATAGGCAAACTATTCTGTGATGATGATGCTTATGAAGGTAATGAGATTTTTGGGTATCTCGAAGATAATGGAATATTCATGTATCAAAGTAAGAAATAATGATAGAGTTGGATGGATAAAAAAAAGGAAACAGTATTAGAAATTATCAATTATATCAGAAAATAGATTTACAAAAGTAGAGGATAGCATCATAAGCTATGAAAAAGGTGGATTATTTGTTGAAGCTATATTTCTTGTATAAAAAGAACGTTTGATAGAGCGTATGTTTATTCCGAGGTTAGACTGAAAAATATAATGCAGGAATTGATATTGAAATCATCATTGTACAATAGATGATATCTATTTAGACAGAATCAATCATGAAATTAAAGGTTATAGGAATCATGCAACAAAGCACTATTGATGCAATGCTCTAATCATATTTACTGCAATACAAGTTTCTTTTACATTATGAGTTCGTATTAAAGAAACACCATTTAGTATGCAATAAATTTCTGTGATTAATGATGGTACTAGTCTTTCCTCTACAGATAAATCCAATAAAGGACCCATAAACGACTTTCTAGAAACCGAAATACAAACAGGCTTATAAAGGGACTTCATTAATGAAATATTTGAAAGTATCTCTACATCTCTTATATACCAATCCAAATCAGATATCTTTGAAAAAAAAGGGCTATTACTCTCTTTTCTAAAAAATCCAATAGATGGATCAATTATTATTTTGTCATTATCGATCTTTGAGTTATTAGCGATGTTAATACTTTCTCTCAATAAACTAATAGTATCACAAATATCACCAGTTGACAAATTAGAAAAATTAGAATGGATTCTATAGGCACCCATAATAACTGGAATTTTAGATTCAGAAACAACAATGGACATTTTTTTATCGTATTTTAACCCACTAACATCATTTATTGCATTTATTTCATATTTCAATAATGATTTTAATACGCCTGCTCTGACAGTATCTATCGAAATAGGTATATCACTTATTTGACGTATTATAGATACTGCATATTGTAATCTTTCTATTTCTAATTCAATTGGAATATCCGTTTCCAAATAAGGAGCAGTAGACATTCCTCCGATATCGATCAAATCAGCTCCAGAACATTGCATATCCAAAACAGCATTTTGAATTTCATCAGAATTTAATTTTATAGATTTCTTATAAAATGATTCAGGACTTATATTAATAATCCCCATTATTTTAGGACAATAAGTATGACCTATCGAAATACCACCTATTTTTGTCAACATCTCAGAAATACAAAAAAGATTTAAAAATATTAAGTATATTTCATCTTCAATTTCCATTTATGATAAAAAAACAAAAAATTACAATAGCCACATCCTAAATTCAAGGGTAAAATATAATATAAAACTGTTAGAATTTCAATATTGTTATAGACATCCTTATTATATATCTATAAAATGATCTTTTAAATAAAAATAGACGATAGATCTCTTGCGTAATTATACTCATCAAATTTTATAGACCATCAGTAATTTTAGTAATATTTTATTTTTTTGCTGATGTCGATTAGAATATGCCAACTTTTTGAAAATTTTCCTTATGGTACTAATTACGGAGATCTTTTATATAACTAAATGCTTTGTTGCATAACTCAATTTTTTCGTAATAGCATGGATCATCTGATCTATACCAATTAACATAAATATAAAAACTATGAATTTCTAAAATAAACAGAAAAATTTTCGACAAGGTTTGAATACATAAGCTAAATGGTATAAGTTTAGGAAATTGGATACCAATAATCCGTTTTGTTATTGTAAATTTCAGTCAACAAAAAAAAATTTCATAGTTAGGCAACAAAACATAACTAAAGATAAATTTTTAGTTCAACCATCATTTTCCTTTATGAAATCAAGAAAAAGCAGAGCAATAGGAAGAGATATGAATCATCCTTATTTCTCGGATGTATTATAAGAAGAGCATCAGAAATATCCTTTAATTTATTAAAAGAAATTATGTTTATACCTGGAACTGAATATAAAAATACAAATCTTAAAAAAAGTATAAAGAAATAAAATTATAAATATTCTGTATATAGAAAGAGAACATTATCAATAATACAACTTAAATAATTGCAATTTTAAATAAAATAAAAAACAGATTACAAAAACAAAAGAAATAACATAAAAAAATTTTATAATATAGAAAACATCTTAAATAATAAAAATGAAAAATAATATTTCCGAATTTAAAAAACTTTGCGATAAAATTATCGATACAGACTCCAGAATAAGATATATCGGAATAGCAGACAAACATGGAATAATAATAACAAAGGCAGAAAGAAAAGGAATATTGCCATTATTAAATGATGAAGAAACAGAACAATATGCCATAACCGCCTCTACAAGGCAATATACAAGATTGCGATGGCAAAATGTTTTAGGAAAATTATATTACACTTGTTCTTTATATGAAAAGATTTTAAGAGTGACAATACCAATAACTGATCAAAACAACAGATTAGAATACCTTTTAATTTTTACATTGGACCCGGATACTAACGATTTTGATGAGATTATCATGAGTAAATTGATGCATCCAATAAACAATTTTTTTTCTAAAATTATAAATGTAAAAAGCAATTGAAAAACATATAGACCCTTTTTAATTGGAAAAATAGATTTAGAAAGACATCTATATCATTATATTGTATAAGCAAATAAACCACATCTGATCATACAAAGAGGTGTCATCAAGGCAGAAAGACAAAAATATAGAATTTCAAAAGATTTAATATTGAATTCTAAAGAAAGACAACAGTAAGGGAATGACTCATTGTATTGCATTACACTCGTACAAAGGGGGTACAGGTAAAACCACTATTGCAGCAAATATTGCAGCAATACTTGTGAAATCAGGTAAAAAAGTTGCCCTTTTAGATCTAGATATCTATGCTCCTAGTTTACATAATTATTTTAAACTAACCCCAAAAAAATACATAAATGACTTTTTAGATAACAATGCAGATCTTAACGAAACAATAATAGATGTAGCAGAATCATTAAATGATAAAAAGCTTCAACCAGGTAAATTTTATGCAGGGTTTTCAAATCCAAACAGAGATGCAATATTTAAATTTGAAATTAGCAATGGACCGGAGTACTGGAAAAAACAATTCAGGAAATTGGTATTCTTAAGAGAACAAATGATAACAAAGATGGATATGGACTATATAATAATAGACACTAGTCCCGGAATTAGACATTGGTCCATAAATGCACTATCTATAGCCGATAAATTGATACTAACCATGAAAATGGATGACTTAGACATAGAAGGAACAAAGAAACTATTATACGATATATATACAACATTCGTAAAATTCGGAGCTATTTCATATATTTTACTTAACAGGATTTCAGGATATTGTATCCCGGTGACTTTAATTAATGATACAGATGAGAAAATAAATACCATTCATGAACGTGCTGTAAAAACAGGTAACTCTACAATAAAAATGCAAAATCCAAAAACAGTTCTAGAAGGATTAGAAGTTACAGGGGTAAAATACCTTACACCTTTACCTTGTTATTGTGACATTCAATTTAGCTCTAGAGAATTTCTTACGGTAGTAAATAATCCCAATCACCCTTTTTCAAAAAATTTACAAATAATAATTGACGAAATAATAAAAGACAATTTATAAAATATAATATTAACAAATACTTATCTAATTCTAAATAACCTATCTATCAATATCCCTATATTAAGAATATAAAAGAGGATGAATTGCAAATGTATACCTTCTTATACTAATCTATCCATCACATCGCTTTATAAAAATTTAGGGATTATTTAATGCATACCTTAAATATACTTTAAATGATTATAATATTCGTATTTTTAAAGATATCGCGAAAAAAAATCGATAAAACAATGATAATAATATCTTCAATAGCAACAATATTGTTAGCCGCTATTACTTCATTGCCCAACATGAAATCACGTTCGTTCAATAGTGGATTTGATTTTACAAAGTTTAATACACGGTATAGGAGGATCCAATAGATCTGACAAAGGAAGTATTGGCGCAAATAGTCTCCCTGGTAGCCTTGGTGTAACAACAGATTATGTTAATAAAGACAATAATAACCCTACATGGCTCTGTTAACTTAAGGAAAAACCTATAGCCTTAAGACAACCATACATTTTATGAGCTCAAGAAATAGAACACCTTCAAAAATTATTGGTTATGGATTGTACTTGTATTTTTTAGGTTTATCCTTTAGAAATACCGCGAAAGCATTATCATTTTTACTTTTAGTAAAGATAAGTCACGTTTTCATATGGAATTGGATTCAAAAGTATAAACCAAAGAAAACACATAGAAAAAAGAAAATTCTTGAATATTCTTATATACAAAAAGATGAAACTGCTGTAAAAGTAGGTTCTGAATTAATATGGCTTTGTGGGGTTGCCATCGAACCAAAAGATAGAGAAATTCTTTCAGTTGAATATCAAAAGAACGGAATATGTTTGTAGTAGCAGAACGATTTTTGTCAAACATTGTAAGTGAACATGGACTGAACCCGGTTTTTATAGACGGTGGTGGCACATGGTATCCGCAAGCCTGTAGTATCTTGAAACTAGATCATCATTTGCATTAAGGATAGGACCGAAACCTTTGATTATTTTCCTTGTAGGAAAAAGAACAAATGTAAATTAAACCATGTGAAACAGTGGCTTAATCTATTCATTGATCAACACAATAAAAAAATATTATCTTAAGTTAACAGAGCCCCCGATATACTGAGATCGAAAATATACTTGAAACAGCAGATACTACTATTGCAAGAAATATACCAAGTAATTGTGATGCATGTTTTTTCACTTTATTTAATCCAACTAAATTAGGAAACCTCAAGTTTTGTTAGGTATTCCTATTGCTGGTATAAATACCCAACTATGTGATGTAGCAAAAACTCACTTCAGATCGATTATCTACAGTTATAACAGATTTAGTTGTTGGTATTATCACGGCAGTTGCAAATAATATACTAAATTGCTTGAAAGTAAACGGAGTCATCCAAACATAAGCTGTACAATATAGGTATACAAAACCAAAAACATCTTTTTTTGATATCATATACTTATATCCATATATTCTTGATAGCACATATTTCCATAAAGTTTATTAGGACATTAAAAAAATTCTAAAAATATACATACTTAATTAAAATGAAATTTTAGATTTACGGCGTGTGTACAATTTGGAGAGTTTAGATAATGAGAAATTATGCAATATCCGAGTATTTCAAACAGAATATTTGCTAAAAGATCTAATAAAATTATTTTATAGAGATTATGTAAGCCTCGCAGTTAAATATGGTTACGTCAGACCCTCATGTTCACACAGAACAGGTTCACTTTGACTGAGATAGTTAAAATATATATATCTACACAATGCTAAATAAACTATAAGATTTTCATTTGTAAGAATCGATATAATATTTGTATACATGTATATTCTTTAACTTTTATACAAGGGATCGGTGGAGAATTATCTTATTTTATACCCGATATAAACAAAGACATCAAGAATAACTATTCTATTGGAAGGGAAGGGATATTACCCCATTCTCCCCATGAACCTAAATACATCTTTACATTAAAATAGCCAAGTTTTTTCAAAACAAGATATGTATTTGCAGCCCTATAACCACCTTGACAATACGTAATGATTTCTTTGTCCTTTGGAATAAAAGAATATAATTGATTAAGTTTTTCAAATTCTTTAAATTTTTCATTTTCAAGATTATTAATCCAATTGATGTTTACAGCTTGAGGAATATGCCCTCTTCTTGATGCCCTAACAACTGATCCATCATATTCAGGTTCAGATCTGCAATCAATAATAACTACATCATCAGCAGCATTTTTTCCAATCCTATTTTTAATATATTCTGCATCAGCTATTACTTTATCATCAATAACAAATTCACTTTTAGAACGAACAAACGGATTAGTTTTTATTTCAACAGGATAATGTGACTTTAACCAATTGTTAAACCCTCCATCCAATAAATAGACATCTTTATGAGAAAAATAATGCAATAACCAAACTCCCCTTGATGCAGAAGATCCTGAAATATCATCATAAAATACTACAAAGTTTTGTGAATTAAGGCCCAAATAATTTAGCAAAATTCTAGTCTGTTTATTAAATTGAATAATTCCATCTCTGGATGTATCATGCCAATGAAAATTCATCAAATCCACATTAATTGCGCCTTGAATATGCCCTTTAATGTAATCAGAAAATGGTCTTGTATCTATAACAATTAAATTCTTATTCTGTGCATTAATTAATTGGTATAAATAATCACCATTAATAACGGTGTCCAAAGTCAAAATCAATATAAATAAAATATGCCAATAGATAATGCTTTCTTATAATAAACAATATCATAAAGAAGGTTTTAATAAAAAGTGATAAAATAATTTAAGTATATCAAATGGTAAGAAAAGCAGCAGCAGCAAAGTCAAAATCCGAAGAAAATGGTCTCCCAGAGTGGGCAGAAAATGAAATTAAATTTGCAAATTTTAAAGAATACGATATAATCAACAGAACTGGCTATTTTTTAGATATTAATGAAGAGAAAAAGAAAGCAGATATTCAATTATATGAGTCACTTCCGGATGGTAGGACTATAATCGAAGAAATAGAAATATCGGACAATTCAAATATAAAAGACTTTATGAAAGGTTTTGTATATGAATATAATATAAAAATATCAAAAGCTGAATTAAGTGAACAATTAGTAGAATTATTAAAAAGTAAATATCAACTTGACATTAATGAAATTTATAAATTTGATTTGGAAAACGCACAAATGATGAATGTGGAATCAGACATAGTACAAACTACCCCTCAGGATGAAGACGATGAATAAGAAAAGAATAAAAAGTAAATACTAAGGTCAATTTTTAATTAAATTGTTTTTTTTAAATAAAGTTTTCATCTTTTTTAAATGAATAGAATCGCATTAGAAACCTTTTGCCGATCTAATACATGACACATATCCATAGAATTTCAGGATCTGCTACGTACGTCTTTCGATATTTCTTAAAAGCTATAGCTAGTATATATAATGAGAAAGTTTTTGGTGACTCCAATATTGAAGGAGGAAGGAAGGAAGGGTTACAATACCAAAGAAAGTTAAAAACTGAGCATAAAAAATAGAGATTTTTTTCTTTCCATATTTTAGAAATTTATGGTTAGCGTATTTATACTAATTGATATATAATAATTATTTGAAAAATCTTTTAAAATTACCGAATCCTTTGGAAGATTCCTTTAATTTCTGTAATGCTATTGCTCGGTTATTATAAGCAAGAGCATTGTTAGGCTCTACCTTTATAGCCTTGTCATACTCTACAATAGCTTCTTTATATTTATCTAATTTGGCAAGAGCAACACCTTTGTTATTGTAAACATCAGCAGCATTAGGCTCCAATGCAATAGCCTTATCATACTCTACAATAGCTTCTTTATATCTACCTAGATTGTTAAGAGCAACACCTTTGTTATAACGAGCGTCAGCATGATTAGGCTCTACCTTTATAGCCTTGTCATACTCTACAATAGCTTTGTCATATTTATCTAAATTGGCAAGAGAGTTACCTTTGTTATTATAAGCAACAGCAAGATTAGGCTCCATTGCAATAGCCTTATCATATTCTACAATAGATTCTTGGTCTTTGCCTAGGTTGGCAAGAGCAACACCTTTCCAGAGATATTCGATGGCAGTATAATTTTCAAATGCTATGGGGAATTTAGAATCAATAATAATCTGATTATATTCTTCTCCTATTATCATGTTCTGATATAT
>JAICXY010000030.1 GCA_025934495.1 Candidatus Nitrosocosmicus sp. | reverse complement strand
ATTGAAAGAACTATACAATACATAAAAGATAGAACCATAGAAAGTTTCGATGATTACTTTCCTTGCAAACGAAAGAATTGTAAATTAAAACATGTAACGAACTGGTTGAAACTGTTTGCAGATTATCACAATAAAGAAAAAAGGTCCTAAGTGAACAGAGCCGTTATTGAATTATTATTTGTTATTTCATAGTATTCCGTAATGTATTCAAAAGCCTTAATTTTATTAGTTATTTTTTTTATTGTTGTTTCAAAAATACTGTTGATTAAACCATACGTATAATGCGATATAATTATTTGGTCATTGTCACCTTCTCCTTCTAATCTGCTTGCCAAATTAACAGTAGACCCAAATAATGAAAATTGTTTTCTTCCTTCTGTGGTAATTTCACCCATCAATACGTCCCCTGTATTTATTCCACATTTAAGATCTATAATAGTAGGATATTCGATTTGAGTTTTCCATATGCTTATCCATCTTAATTTCAAAGTATCAAAAGATTTTCTTAACTCTATGGCAGCGTTTATTGCGTCTATAGAACCTTTAATACCATCATCATCATAATTTTTGCCAAAGAAAGCCATTATTCCTCCTCCTATAAATTTATCAACAATGCCATTGTGATTGTGGATGATTTTTATGGCCAATGAAAAATATTCTGATAAAAAACCCATTATTAAATGAGGAGCCATTTTAAGATTTTCTGATAATAAAGAAAATCGACTAATATCCCAAAACACAATTGCAACTTTTCGACTATACATAACAGGATCAGCAGTTTCAATAATTTCTGATAGTATAGCTGGATCAAGGTATGGTCCAACGTTAGGTCCGATAGGAATTCCATCGGTATCTTTAAACTCAAATACCTTATGAAAATATTCTTTTGTCTCTCTAAAAGTCATATCATGACTGTCCTTTAGAGTCATTGTAATTATGCCTCGTTCTTGAGGGTGTATAACACAAAAATAGGGGATATATGTAAAGAAATGTTTAAATTCAAAAGTGAGATCTTTTCCAGGTTCTATTACTCCTGTCGAAAATATATAATCGGGTTTTGCAGTTGAAGCCTCGCCTGAAACTATGTTATGTGATTCAGTATCTCTGTTAGTCCATCTAATGGTATCATTTATCATAATTTCTGTAAATGGAGGATCAAAGTGTTGTTTTGTTGAAGATTTACTTATTCCATTATAAATAATTACTTCATGCTCCATTAATAGATAATATCAAGACAAAATCATTAATTATATATATTGCATTACTAGATAGATTCAATCGAATTTTATTGATACATTACATTAAACTGAAATAAAAGGTTAATAATTGTGTTTATATGTAGAGACTATAAGATCAAATATTATGGCTATGATATATATTTAACAAGTCAACTCGGTTTAAACTATTTACTCATTTGCTTGAATCCCAAAGAAGACAAGAAAGACATTATTTATTGTATTATGGATATTATTTTTTATATATGAATCCGAGTATAAGGTATGTATTCAAGTCCCTACAATGTTGTATCATATATGGAAGGGGTAACCCCAAATTTCAAAAATTATGATTTGGTTATATGGATAGATTATGTTATCTTTAATTTTGAATTACAATAACCTTAGGTCCAATAAAAATATTCGATCCTTTAATTGAAGCCAAAAACTAACACTATTTTTTATATCTAAATTGAACTGATTAATGCAATATACTTTAATTAGAGTTAGATTCATTAGCAACATTTGTTATGTGAGTTTGATCTGGTTTTAAAGTAATTTTACAACCTCCTTTTCCTTCAAATGAAACAAATAACTTTGTAATATTGCCATCTTTGACTACGCCTTCTATATATAGTTCGATAGATTCTATTTTATATCCGCTAAACCATTTTTTTAAGTCATCTATTCTTATAACAAATTTTGTTAAATCATCTTTTATTCCTAGTTGTTGAAGCCCTTTTTCTATATGAGAATTTGATAAAAACGATAACTGGACTTCTTCATTTTCTTCTTTATAAATCATTTTGACTATTTAAATTAGTAATTATTTAATAATTTTTTTCCAATGTATTATAAACAAGACCAAAAATATTCCTATATTATTTTTAGCTGAAGTATTTAGATAATATTAAGAAAAAGGCATACAACTGTTAATTAAAGGTAAATGTGAATACTAATATAGTTCTTATTAATCCTAAAGAACCAATCATACAAAGGAAAATATAGATCTACTCTTGGAATGTTTCTATAACTTTAAATAATACTCCTCATTTGTAATCGATTAAAAAATCTGAGATCAATTGGAACACTTAATTACGAAATATTTAAGTTAAGATAAGAATAATAATTTGAATACCTCATGATAAAGTTTTCTTTATAATTTTTAGACTGTTAAATTCTTTTTAAATTATTAATTCTAAAGTTAAATATAAAATACATATGAAAAGACTTTAGCAAACAAGATGGATATATAATACAGTTATCATAAAAATTAATTGTAGATAATTGAATGATCCAACCAAATAAACTCCTGGATCCCCAAAGATGCGTTGTTGCAATCAAAGATAAGAATTGCAAAATCATTGGATCGGGATTAATTGTAGAAGAGGATCTAATTTTAACTTGTCATCATGTAATCTTAGCAAAAGATAAACTATATTATAACTCACTTTTGGTATCTTTTTCAGATTCTGAAGATAATCTTTCAGTCCATGTAGAAAAAGATTACTGCTATCCTGATATAGATATTGCATTTTTAAGGCTTAAGAAAGGAATAAAATTTCCAACAGGTAAATTCACAATCCCAAAAGAGTTTGATGAAGACATCCAAAATGGCCATCCGTTTAATAGTTTTGGATTCAATATGTATGATACTTTACAAGGAGGATTACATGCTAGCGGTGAAATTAGAGGAAAAGTTAAAGTAAAGTTAAATGATAAATTTCAAGAGCGCATTCAATTAGACTCACCAGATATTATTCCAGGAATGAGTGGTGCACCTATTATAAATTCAATGAATAACAAAATAATTGGAATAATTTCTGATCGTTGGATAGATCCTCATAATAACCAAAATAACAATGTTGTTTCTTTTGCAAATCCTATTAATAAAATTATACTAGATATAATAAAATCAGAATACAAGTTAAATTACCTAAACTATGTAAAGGAATTAAGGAATAATATAAACAAATTCGATAATAAACCTATCTTAAATTATTATATTCCTCATGATGCAGTTATAGCAGAAGGAGATACTTGGAATCTCAAGGATGATAAAATCTACAAAATTAAACATGATGAGATAAAAGATGTAAAAAACTTGTTAGAAGACTTTCTCAAAGATGATGATCAATGGATCATATTGATTGGAGGAATAAATAAAGTAGGTAAAACTACAATGGCAAAAATGATAGCCTCCCATTATTCTTCTATATATAATACTGCTAAAGACTTGAAATGGTTCCCTATAATATGCTTTTTAGAAAATTGTTTTAATAATGCATATAGAGAGGATAATCTAGACTATGTTGTAGACAAGATTCAATCAAGCAAAAGAGATCCTGTAGAAAGAATTATACTAATATTAGATGGTTTGAATTATTGCGACGAAGAAAAAAACAAATTATTTAAGAATTTAAGAAATTTAAAAGAGAGCACAAGTATCAAAATAAAAATAGTTATAACAACCTCAACGAAAGAAGGCAAATTTAATTATATTGTTCAATATAACAAATATATCAGATTACTGTCATTTAATATTGAAAAGTTCAAAGCATTTTTAATTAAATACGGCATGAATGAAAATTACATTGATAGACTCTTATCTAAATATTATGACAAAGAATTAATAGAACCTGGTGTAGCATGGAGTCTTCAATATTTTTATTTTAATTCTCCATTTAATTTCATGCCTTCACGACAATATAGTAGTAATATGTTGAAAGCTTTTCTGGCTTTTTATAGAATTTTTATTGATACACAAAATCCAAATATAATGATAGAAACCAGACGAAAACAATATAATATAAATAAAAGAGATAAGCTACGACAAAAAGCAATTCTGAAAATTATAGATGACAAGACGCTGACATTTGATGAAAGAAAGAAACTATACGATTTTTTTGGTTTGCAATATAAGTTTTCACAGAGGGAATCAGGATCAAATCAAAGACCAAATAAAATGGACAAATCAGAAATTCCTGATGAATATTTAGTAGCTGAATATATTATACAAAGTATTCTTGAAGGTAATATTCATAGACTAAACTTAGGCAAAATTAGCCAAATAACTATTCAATATTTGGATGGATTAATAGATCTGTTAAAAACACATGATCTTAATCTCGAGAAATTTATGCTCGAAGATGAGTGTAGTTTATTGAATTCTTTTATTTACAATAACATAAAAATTCATGTTATTGATAAGAGAAAGAATTTTTTAGAGCAACTAAAATACTTTGCATCCAAAGCAATTCATAATAGTAACGTATTTTCTATTTCTACGAGCATAAAGCATGATGTAGGTAAAAGAATAAATATCCCTATTGCAACCAATACGAAATTCAAAGATCTGTGGTTATATAGATGGATATCATTATTTGTCCTTAGTAAATTAGAAATAGATAAAAAAGAATGGAAAGAATTGGCGCAGGATGGATCTAAGGAAAATTTTATAGAGATGATAAAATATTCTGGTAATCTAATTCCACAATATCTTAAAGAATTTAAGTTGGCAGAATTATCAAATGCAGATTTACAGGGCATTGACTTTTCTTATTCCAATCTAGCAGGATGTGATTTTAACTCTAGTTATTTAAGTCGAACTAATTTTTCTCATGCAGATCTTTCTGAGGTTGATCTATCTTATGCTGATCTATCTTATGCTGATCTATCTTATGCTAAACTTAATGGTGCGATATTATACGAGGTCAATCTTCAAGGTGCTAATTTAACTGGAGCAGACTTGTCTGATGCACAGATTGATGGCGGAGATCTTTCTAGTTCAAACTTAATGTTTGGAAAACTTATTCATACTAATATTCGTGATGGAGTGCTTTTTAATTCCAATCTCTCTGTAGCCGACGTAAGTAATACTGATTTTTCTGGAAGTATACTTTCAGGAGCTGATTTATCTGGATCCACATTACATGCAACTGATTTTTCTGGAACTTTACTTTCAGGAGCTGATTTTTCAAATGCTATTTTTAATGGTGTAAATATGTCCGGTTCTATAATTCTAGATGTAAACCTATTTGGCACTGATCTTTATGACCCTATTACCAAAGGTATAAATAAATTAATGGCAGACACGTTAAATGTAAGTTTAGACAATGCTATTATAAACGATAAATTATTTCTGGATGAGAAAATAGACAAATGGTGTAAAAATATATTAGAACTGCACATAGGTGATCCAAATGATGAAATTCGTTTTGTTGGAATATTTGATCCTGTGAGTTGCGAATTTAAAACGAGTTACCATAGAAAAGGAGTTAAATTACTTTTGGCTCAAAAAGAGAAGACTATGATGCTTCAATTATTGTGGAAGGGTTCAATACATCGCACAAATCTTGAAAACAAAATAGGTAAAATGATTTACAGTGTTGAAAAACATGAAAAATTAAAGAGGATAACTATTCGGTTAGATTATAGAAATGATCCATTATTACTTTTTATAACATGTGAAAGTAATTTTGTATCTCATACAATTCTAACCGAGATTCTTGACCCATTATTTAAACCCAATGTATTAGAATTTAAAAATAATACGAATATGTCCTTCCAAACCGACATTAAAAACTTTAATTTAGAAATAGATTCGATCAAATACCAACTTTGTAAAGAAATTACAAAAATTGAAGGGATACGAAGTGCTACTGTATGTGATACCTTTGGTAAAGTCCAAGCCAGATACATACGTCAGGGATTAACACCTCTAATATCGGCATCAGAAAGTGACGAATCAATATACATTCACTGGACTAGATGGAAATTGCGAAAGAAATTTGCTCCCAAGATAGGTAGAGGTGAATACGCATATGCAGTATACGAAAAGGTAAAAAGGATAACTATCCCATTAAAAAATGATTTACTTCTTGCATCATTCGAGATAGATGCGGATAATGAAAAAATAGTTCAAGAGATAAATAAAAAAATTAGAGAATTTTGAAGACATGAAAAATATTGATTGAAGATAAATAAAAAATTAATTTCCTAAATGTTATACCAAATTACATTTATTTAATAATTTCCCAGGCTTGTTCAATCGGGGGTTCATATGTTCGTGTTGCAAAATCAATAACTTTTTTTGAAAACGAATTTGCTAGTTCGGAATAAACATTAATATATTGTTTCCCCATCCTGAGATAACTCTTCATAAATTTATCACCATTCGAAGAATATATATCAATTATCCAATCAGCCGTATTTCTGACGTTATTAATATAAATATTTGCCAAATTGCTGACCCCGGATTCTAAAGATCGTTGGCTAATTTTCTCTAATTCATCAATCGATTTAATTATCCAATCCATCATAGTTCTGACGTTATTAATATAAATATTTGCCAAATTGCTGACCCCGGATTCTAAAGATCGTTGGCTAATTTTCTCTAATTCATCAATCGATTTCTTCAAAAGATCACGTGTTTCTTTAATAACCGTGCTGACCATATGAGAATTTTCTTTGTCAGTGTAATCAAGAAGATCTTCTCTATCTGTCATTGCAATATTAAAATGGTTTATTCATCGGTATTATAAATTGTAACTAAATTTATTTTATTATTACTTAATAGCTAATTTAAATAAAGTATAAAATAATTTTTATGCATGAAACCGGAGTATAAGAGATTTATTCGAACCCGATTTGAGACACTTTGAAATTAGGCATCACCGATATATTAATTTAAACATTAGTAAAGCATTGAATTAACGCTCTGAACTTTTTATAATATTTTAAAAGAAAAAATATTAGGAGAAAATCAAACTATTTCTATTGCTTTCAACAATCATTTTGCCGGTTTTGACCCTGCATCAGCTAGCACCTTTTTAAAGATGATGGATAAACCTTCTCCGGATTGGACAGAAGAATTAAAACAGAATGAATATATTGATTGCTCTAAAGAAAACAAACATCAAACTAGTATATTTGATTTTCCTAATTATAAAGGCACTACGAAATAAAGTCTCTATATTATTATAGAAAATGTAGCATATCTTTTACTTTAAACAGTTTTACACTGCGTAACTCAAATTAACATAATATTCAATTAGATTTTATGAAAATTATACAAAATCGTTTTAGATTAAAAGTAACTAGAAATTCTCTTCCTCCAAGACATATAAAAATAGAATCTCTCTCAGAATTAGGTTATATAAAATAACCGCGAGTTTGTATGTGTTCTTCCACAAAAGAATCAACAAAAGAATATCCAATTAAGTGCATTTGATGAACTACATAAACAAAAAAGAAAACTATTTAGTATTCCAGAGATTGATAATCTGTTAAACTTTTCAGATAGAAAAAATATTTGCATAGTTAATAGATCAGGAAATAATAACAGTTTATTATATTCTTTTATAACAAAATTCTATGTTGATTTTTGTTTTGATACGGATATAGAAAAAGGAAATAACCAAAACAATAAAACAATTTTAATAGATGCGGGAAGTGGAAATAATCTAGCGTCCATCTATCTTCATTTGGTGAACAAGTCATTAAAAGAGGAATTTAACATCCACAAAGTTTTAGATAATATAATCATAGCAAAAGCATTTACTTTTTACCAGCTTGCTAACATCATAATTAACGAATTCCCACAGTTGATTGATAGTTTAAATTGTAAAGTTCAGATAATTGTTATTGATTTACTGGAAACTTTATTTTCATCCTCAACAATTTGAAATAACAAAAAAGATAAAGATATGAAAGATTTTTATGAAAATGAAAAATTGTTAAATGAGATAATAGACAATCTAATTCATCTTTCCGATAAACATTTTGTAATTGTTTCTTATGACGATTTTAACAATTGGGTAAAAGGAACAATATTCTTCAAATTCAAAAATGTATTGGAGATAGACAAAGTAAATGAGATAATTAAAGTAACGAAGCAATACAAGGATATAGATTTACAAATGAAAATTGATTTAATATCTGATAATCTTATTGACGGAATTAGTATTAATGAGTAAATGTATTTAATCTATTTAAAATAATCTTGTAAGAAAAGACAATTAAACAGCTAGAGCACTCTTTTCCCGCATGATTAAACAGCTATATGGAAGAGTTATGTTTTAATCAATAAGACAAATAAAACGATTAAAATTTAAGTCATACCATATTGACAGATAATTTTCCATTGTAATATAGACTATAAACATAAGTCATAGAAAGGATAGAGGACATCCACAATAAATAAAGTAGTGCTCTTTCAATATATACGAAGATGAAATGAAATAAATTTTATCTTTTTAAAATATATGGAAAATAACATATTATTTGAAATACTAGCCTAGATTCGTAGAATGCTCAGTCACTATGTAAATCCACAAACAAAAAGGAATTAATTATAAATTTATTTCGTGAAGTTTATTGATAGTTATTCGATGAAGATATCGATAAATAATAGATATAGACAGATACATCAATTCAAGATCTCCAGCAAACGGCCATTTATCAATTTTTTGAGCGTCTTCATGGATAAATATATTGATTATTTTTAGAAGTGAAGAAATCATACTTCCTAGATTTCTTAAAATATCTCTATAATATTTTTCCTCGCTTTTAGGAATATTATTTAAACAAAAATCTATAATATTTTTTTTCAAAACTCTCTTTCTATTAGGTGACTTAGGATTATCATATTCTGTTAAATCATTGGTGACAGCATTTCTTAAACTATTTGTGAATCCTTCGATATTACCGTGAATATAAGAATTAATTGCGGATTTTAAGTTTTCCATAGCTTCTGTTAGAGGGTTTTTAATCTTACTATCAATCGGTATAGGAATTTCAATTCTCATTTTTTTTGAAATGTTGTTCTTCTCTATTAATTCGGTAATTTTATCACAATTAATCTTTATTCCATATTCAGAATTGTCGTCATGGATAAATTTGTTGATTATCTCAGAAGGATTAATTAATATAAAATGATTTTGTATTTTTGTATATAATTCATAATTGATCCAAGTGTTGATTTTTAAAATTAAAAAGTTCTTCTTAAAGTGGGCTTCAATAATCTTGTCCCTAATATCATCAGGAATATCTAATAGAATTGATTTATGAACATTCATTTTATTTACATTAACAAAATCTAATTCAAAGGAACTTATGTCTTCTAAAGTGAATTCTTTATATGAAATAAGTTTATTTTTATCGATTAACTGTAAATTAAAGATATATTTAATTTTAATAATCTTTACAAATTCATCATTTTGATTTGAATCTCCTTTTTTTATTATATTATAATTAATTTTAAGGTTAAATGATCCTCTATTTATTACATCAAAACTTTTAAAAACCAAGTCAAAATCGTGATTTGTTTGCAATAATCCATTTCAATTATAATGTATTATATTATTTTTTACTATTTTTTATATTTGTATTTTACTATATCAATCTTTATACCCAATATACGAATTATAATGTTATTTATAATATTTCACCATGATAAACCCTTTAATGCAATTTGCGGCTTTAAATTCCATCCCCAATCGAGTAATTGTGAATATATTAATTGTTTTAGCCTATGAATAGAACCATATGGTAATTTTCTTTGTCTCCTTAGATGTTACTACGAAGTTAAAATCCTTCTCCATCCGAATGAATCTTTACAGTAAATGTTATTATTGTATCAATTGAGTTTATTGTTTATTGATTTTTGTGTTTGTATTAAGAATAGTTATATAGTGAATATGCAATTGATAATTAAAGTTATGAGGTTAGCTTACCATCAAATATTATCCCATCGTAATTAGTATTATAAAAAATAGTAAAAGGACGCTTGTTTAACAAAAATGATAGTAAATTATATGAGCAATGGTTTTTGGGTAGCTGGGCTTATGAGAACAACTAAAGGTTAGATTCTTGATAAACTAATGCGGCTCTGTTAACTTAAGGTTTTCCAGAATAGTTTAATTTATTCAAAATATCTATTTCCACTCAATTTCGATAAAATAATGATATTTTGAGCACAATATAATCTAATTTACAAAAATTTGTAGAAATGAATTTTATCATTGATAGCAAGTATGATGGAAAAAATCCTTAAGTTAACAAAGCCACTAATACTTATATAACTATTTATAAGTAATTATGCAATAGATCTATCATACTGCGAAAAGAAAACAATAACACTTTTTGTAATTAACCTCTTCATAATCATAAACAAGGATACTATGGTTACTTCGATATTATTGGTATCTTTTTACAAAACAATCTAAAAATCAAAACAAATTTACGGCATTTAAACCTGCAAATAACATAATACAATTTCTTTTTAAAACAACTTATAAAAAAAAGTATAAAAGCAAAAGTTATTACAAGGTTAAGGTCTTTTGTTTAAAATTGATCTAATAGCATATAATCATTTTTAATAAGGATTTATATAGAAATTATATAATATACCTACCAAATATATAATTAATTTTATGAATGTGCATAAATCAATGACCATTAAATCCACTTCTAAAAACACTTGATGATATTATTATAAGAAATCTGTGCGAATATCTATAAATGATTAATTATTATATTAAAGATTAATTCGTTAACAAAATAATTCCGATATTCACATTATGGATATTTTAAATATAATATTGTATACCTAAAACGTTTTTTGATATTTCAAAATATTTATTTTTTCTAAAATGATCCATGATTATATCTTTGGTATCATCAAAAATCAATTGATTATATGAAATATGGTTTTTCCACCAAAGTAAAACATCATCTGTAGAATAAAAATAAATCTTATTGAATAAACGAATTTTTTTAAATAGATTAAAGTTATTCGAGACTTCCTTTATCGATGAATCATCAATGAAATCTGTAATAGGGGATGATTTTATGCCTATAGGCTTACCAACCTTATCTATTATAACATTCATTTCGATATTAGTTCCGTCTCCAGGACCACAAACGAAGATTTGTCCTTTATTTTTCAATAATTGCCTGATATTCTTTAGTAGATAAACCATGTCCTTAGAATAATAGATAGCATAAGAAGATATTATTAAGTCGAATTTTTTGGATTGGATAAGATCAAAGCATTTATCCATATCTACATTAATAGCTTTAATATGAAAGTGCTTGTCTGCCATTGCTCTACTATTGATATCGCAAACCCCTTTAGCTGAAATATCAATACCTAAAATAGAATTTATCTTATAAGGTATATTAGCAAAAGCAAATATTTGTTTACCCGATCCGCAACCAACATCTAATATATCCATTCCATTAAATGGTTTTGCATTCTCAATTATCCATTTTTCTAGATTATATAATGATCCTTTATCATTAAGTTCAGCTCGCTGTTTAACTGAATTGATATTTTCATAATTACTCTTTTCTTCCACAAAAGATGAAAACATCGCAGATATGTATTAAAGATTACTTAAAGTATTAGTGTTATTTTTTTGGTAATATTAATAAATTAACAATTTTTATCCTATTTTAAAAGTGAAATCAAAAAGAATAATGATCACTGGTAGCAGCGGAATGATAGGCACGAGGTTATGTGAAAAACTAATTGAGAAAAAATATGACATAATTTGTATAGACCGGAGAAATAATTCATGGAATAGCCAAATTAACAAATCAACAATAAAAATCAATCTTCTTGATAGGGATAAAGTTTTGGATTTAAAGTTGGATGATATTGATCTTATTATTCATTTGGCTGCAAATGCCCGCGTGTATAATTTGGTCATTGATCCATTGCAAGCACAAGAGAATATTCAAACAACATTTAATATTTTAGAATTTGCACGGATAAATAAGATTAAGAGAATAATTTTTTCTTCCTCTAGAGAAATCTATGGCAATTCATGTGGAAATCCTCATGCAGAAAAATTTATAGATATTGATAATTGTGAAAGTCCCTATGCTGCTTCTAAATTATCCTGCGAAAGCTTAATTATATCATATCACAAATGCTATGGAATTGATTTTACCATACTCCGGCTTTCAAACGTATACGGAATGTATGATGAAACTGACCGAGTCATTCCAAATTTCATTAGACAAGCATATCAGAATAAAAACTTGATAGTTTTTGGAGATAAAATTGCAGACTTTACTTATATTGATGATACTATTGATGGAATAATTATGTCTGTAGAAAAATATCATAAATCTCAGAATACTAGTTTCAATATTGCATATGGTCAAGGTGTTTCTATTATTAGTATTGCAGAACAAATAATATCATACTTTAATTCGGATTCTAAAATATTAGTTATGGAGAATAGAACTGGTGAATTATTAAAATATATAGCAGATATTTCTAAAGCAAAAACTGTTCTGAACTATAATCCAAAAACAAGTATAAGAGAAGGTATTTGTAAAACTATTGATTGGTATCTAAAAAATAAAAAATATTAGATTAATTTGAGCATTTCTAAATTAGTATTTATCAATAAGATATTTTATATAAACAATTTTGTATAATATATTATTTATTTAATAAAAATTTATAAGCGTCAAATAATTTTTGTTCCATTAAAGTCCAGTTATATTTTTTTAAGAAAACATATCGGCCATTATTGCCTAATGTTGACGTAAATCAGGATCATTCATCAATCTGACTATTGCATCTCTTATTTGTTTTTTATTATCATATTACGATTATACCGTTACTGATTTCGTTAACCATCTTATTTGATATATTTGTAATTATAGGTACCCACAAAGCATAGATTCAAATAGTTTATTAGGTTTTGCATAATTATTAATAGCAACTGACTGATCATAGAGAGCAATAATTACATCAAAATTTGCTTCTAAATTCAAAGCATCGTGGGGATTTAAAATCTGCATATTTCACATTTTGAATCTTTAATATTTGATTTAGCAATTCCTTATCACGAACCTCGCCAGCAACAACAAGTTCAGCACAGTCGATATCGCTTATTAACTTGGGCAATATTTCCAATGCCTTTCCTCTTCTTATATGCCATGTGAAAGAAATTTTAATAATATTTTTTTAATCACATTTCTTATTGATAATACGATCATTAGGAACATTCATTATTATCGCAAAATTTTTTGAAAGTTTGCTAAATATATTTAAAAAATCTTCTGAAACCGTTACCAATAAATCTGATTTTTGGGCTAACAATTCCTAAAAATAATTAGTTAAAGCATATAGGTTTTCAAATCTTGTAGGGATAAATGCCATGGCGTATCTATCACGCACATCAAATATCAATCTCTTTCTAAATAATAATTTATAAAGAAAACATGGTAGAACAGTTTAAGTCACATGCAAGAATAATTTTTGGTTTTAATATTGTTAGATTGAAAAAAATATATATCCAAAATATTAGAAATTAGACAAGCATGAGAAAATATTCAAGCGGATAATCCCATAAGGCGCATTTAAATTGAGTAATTTGATATTAATATCATCTTTATCTAAGTCTTCAAATGAAATTTTCTGTCTATTCCAACCAAGTACTATGATTGAATATTTCTTATCCCGTGACCTGGCAATATTGAGAAGATGAGAGTCATATATTATTGAATTGACCTTATTATAATTATATCAGTCACCTTTTTATCTGTGATATTATTTAATTGAACACAATTATAATTATAACGTTATCAAAGAAATAGAAAATGAAAAAGAAATATTGGACAATTATCGTTGGTGGAGGACCTTCAGGAATGGCTGCTGCATTAGAGCTTTATAGAGCAAAAAAAGATTTTATACTTATTGAAAAATGTTCGGCTATTGGAGGATTGTCTAAAACTCTTATTTTTAAAGAAAAAGAACTAGAATTTCGAACTGATATTGGACCTCATAGATTTTATACAAAGAATGATCATATAGATAAATTAGTAAAGGGTTTAACCCAAGAGAAATTGCTTGTAGTAAAGAGATCTACAAGACAATTTATAGATGGAAAATTCTTTGATTATCCAATTAATTCGAAACAAATTTTAAAAAACCTTGGTATTATGATGGTAACGCATATAATTGTCGATTATTTTTTATCAGTAATTAAATATCGTTTACTTAAAAAACCCATTATCACATTTTATGATTATGCAGTTGCAAATTTTGGTAAAACCTTAGCTAATTTTAATATAATAAACTATACTGAAAAAATCTGGGGTATGCCGACAAATAGTCTTAGTGCAGACTGGGCAAAACACAGAATCAAGGGTCTTAGCCTCTTATCAGTAATAAAGAAAATAGTAGAGGATAATTTGTTTATTAAATCCAAAAGCGAAATTAAAACATTCGTAGAAACTTTTTTTTACCCTGAAATTGGGGCCGGTTTTATCTATGAGCAAATTAGAAATAATATTGAAAGAGGAGGTTATGATATACTTTTGAATAGATACCCTACCAAAATAATACATGATAATTATCAAATAAAAGCAATCCAATTGAATGTGAATGGAGATAGTGAGGTTAGTATTGGATTAGAATACCTAATTGAATCAATTACTATAACGGATTTTTTGAATCTTTTATATCCTTCACCCCCAAAACACATTCTAGAGGCAGCTTCAAAATTACATTATAGAAGTCAAGTTTATCTCTTTCTTACAATAGACCTTCCTAAAATTACGGAAGATCAATGGATTTATTTTCCAGATAAAGATGTACCTTTTGCACGCATAAGTGAAATGAAAAACTTTAGTTGTAGTATGTCTCCTTTAAATAAAACATCATTATTAGTTGAATTTTTTTGTAATAGGGAGGATAAAATGTATAATTTAGGAAAAGAAGAGTTATTTGAATTAGTTTTACCTTATCTTGAGAGGTATGGTTTTTTTAAAAGAAAAGACGTTAGAAAATATTATAAATTTAAAGGATATAAAGATTATCCAATTTATGATTTAACATATCAATCGAATCTGGAAACTATAAAGAGATATCTTGATGCTTTTGAAAATCTTTATTATATTGGTCGACCCGGACGTTTTGAATATACCAGCCAAGATCAGTCAATTGAAATGGGGGTAAATGCAACAAAAAGTATTATTAATAAATATGAAAATAAAATATATTAACATCCTCAAAATTCCAAAATCTTTAACAGAGATATTATACAAATAATTACTAACTTTTCAATGTTTCAATTAAATCATTTTATAAAAATTAATCTGTTATATTGTATAAATTGAAAGAAATGGTTATCGAGATACTTTTGGGTCCAAAGGGAAAAGCTCCATTTTTGTTACGTGATGATGATACAAATTTTTTTACCGCCACCAATATGCTTGATTGTGTTTATTCTAATGCATGGAAAAGAAGATTCAAGGTAAGTCTTTCAGTGATATCCTTTCAGAAATCTATAGATGATATTCTGGTGCCTCCTTCAGAACGAAAGACGGGAAGATCATATTCTATTATCGGCAATAATCAACTTATAGAGTTTATAAAAAAGAAATTATCCAATGAATTAATAGAGATATTACGGCACGGTTTTTCTCACACCATTATAAATAGAAAAGGCGAATTTGCTGATTCCTTCCTTCCTTATATCTTAATTTATGGATGATAATGCCTTTATTATTGACAATCAATTATGTCTTTACGGTATGCCTTTTCTTTTTGCCAGAATAAGATGTCTCATGCCTTTTGTTGTCTATGGGCCTTGATTGTATCTACTGCTCTGTGTAATCGATGAAAGCCATAAATCCAGAAAAGTATTTCTCAACTTCCTCTGCTGGTGTTTTTAGCCTCTTTGTTATGTTGTATAATTTCTGTGGATTTGGTACGCATTTTCTAATCATCTTCAATATTCAATCTTTTGTATATCTCTACGCAGATGTTGCTCTTTTGATCTAGATCAAAGAGACATTCTGCTAAGGTGTAGGTTATGTACAGGCGATAATAAACTAAAAGCATTACAAATCTATCTTTAATATCAAGTTTGAAAGGTCTATCTGCTCCTATAGATCGCATTCTGTTCTTTCTTTTTGATAAACGTTGTGTCTCATGTTTAGCATATTTTTTGTTATTTCTTTATCGAAAATAACATCGAAATCTTGTACTGTAAGGCCAGTGAACGATTTGAAAAGCCGTAGTGGTTTTTTTTGAAGATCCTATCATATGAAAGCAAAGAAAGGACAAGAAATTTATCAATTTTTGATCATATAGCTGTTTAATCTAATTATGCAAGCGATTTATTCTTTTATAATAAAATTCGGTTTAATGAATAGCTTTTTTACCCTAAAAAAATTAAATATAATTTAAACAATTGAAAATTTTTAAAAACTTATACATTTCTTACTATTTTCTATAATTTTTGTAAGATTTTTAAATGATTAAATAGATTAAAGAGTATACTTATATTGGGAGTTTAAATTAGAATGAGTTTTTCTAATATAGATCCATATGATTTCTTTAGACGATTCTTTGGTTCAAGTAGAGGTAACATTGGGAAGATAGATAGTAGCGGAGCAAGACAAGCCGAATGGAGTAGACGAGATTTTTTTAGGGAATTTGATGATATGCAAAGAGAAATGGAGAGAATGTTTGAGGAGCAGTTTGGAGATATCCAGTCAAAAGCCCCAAAAGAATTGGTAAGAGAGTACCAAACACCTGAGGGTGAAAAAGTTCGAGAAGTAGGACCGATAGTATATGGTTATTCGATGACTATTGGACCGGATGGCAAACCCCATGTAAGGGAATTTGGTAATGTTAAATCTCTTGGTGGTGCTGGTTTGGGTGGAATAAAACCGCAGATATCGCCAGAAAGAGAACCCTTAGCGGATGTAAATACAACAGATAATGAAGTCAAGGTAATACTTGAGATGCCGGGTATAAAAAAAGAAGACATAAAAATAAATGCATATGAAGGATCTGTTGAAGTTATAGCAGATAATCCTCAAAGAAAATACCATAAAACTATAGAACTACCAAAAGATGCAGATATTGAAACTTCGCGCTCTACCTACAATAATGGAGTACTGGAAGTGATCTTTAACAAAAAGAAGACGGTGAAACCAAAGGGAAGAGAAATAAAAATTGAGTAAAGTATAACAATTGCCCTATTTCTTACTTATTTCTATATCTTTTTAAAATATTGATATATAATGACAAGAGTAGAACGTGTTTCTATTTCTTCAAATATTTTACACTTTCATAGTGCCTTACTGACCGAAATAAAACTTCCCATTTTGTCTTTGGAAAACTGTTTGATTGTGATAGTACAATGGTGAGAAAACTTTATACCCTACACGAGCCAGACGGGATCTATGATTTTATATTAGATGATCATGGTATTAATGATTTAAATTTAATAAATGTTGAATTACAGAAAATTTCAAATAATGTTAGCCAATCTATTGATAAATTTTTTTTGGGCGATTTAATTTTCTTAAAATTAATTTAATAATACTTCAATTAAAAAAATTTATTTTTAGAGATATTTAATGATATTATTGTTTTAGGAGATGGGATATCACGTTTAGTTGAATCCCTTTATTCTCATTATGTTTGTTAATAGTCTTCTTTGACAATTAAATCTACTTTTATTTCCTTATCCTGATTGATTGATTATTGCTTTATTCAATCAAATAACATCAATTGATCTTCATTAAAGTGATAGGGCTATTTTAACAGATTATATAAAATATTTTTATTGCATATATTAATATTATTTATAGAATGTAAAATATATATTTTAAAATATACAGGTATCTAGCATCCTACATTTTATATATCGCATAAACAATAGGGGTATAATTAATAACCGGTGATGTTTTTCTATTCTTCATTTTTTTTATTAATTCTAAATGATATTCAAAACCTTTATTTAACATTAATCTGTCAATTTATCCATCCATCCTAATTTTTTAAAAAGCCATATCATTCCAATGACTAACCCTATAGATACTATTAATATAATGGTCACGGGAATATAGTCTGTAATTACATTACTTGAATTTGTACTAAAAGGAATCCGTACATTCATTCCAAAAAACGTGCCTATAACTGTAAGTGGAATTGATAATGTAAATAATATAGTTAAAAAGCTCAATATTTTGTTAGTTTTTTCTGTACTTAGCATAAAATCAGAATCTTTATAAATTTCAATAGTTTCTTTTGCTTCTTCTAACGCTTCGATAACTTTGAAAATATGATCGTTGACATCATCAAAATAAGATATCAAATCTTCTTCTTCTGCTGTACTTGAAAATTTTTTAACATCTCTCGAAGTTATTTCTACCATGATTCTTTTTAGTGGTAGCATTACTCTACGCAATGTTGTTATTTCTCTTCTTAGGATTGCAATTTCTTTTACAACTGCGATCTTGTCATCAAAAACTGCATCTTCTATATCATCTATATTTCCTATTATTTTCATGAGAATATGAAGCAAGTCATCAACAAGGCTATCAAGAATAGTGTGTAAAAGGTAACCTGCCGAATTACCCATTATATTTTGTTTATTGCTACTATCTATTTTACATGAGGTAAAAAGTTCCACTAAAGGTTTTAAATCTCCCTGATGGATAGTTATAAGAAAATTTCTTCCAACAAATAATGATAGTTGACTGAATCTTTGGAATGATTTTTCTTTTTGTGTTGTAGGAAATTGAAGAATTATAAAGATATGGTCGTCATACCTATCAATTTTTGGTAGTTGATTTTTTGATAAACAATCTTCAATATTCAATTCATGGAGACCAAACCTGTTGGCTATAATATCCATTTTTTCTCTTGTAGGTTTTTCGATATTTACCCACAATAAATTATCGTTATGGACTTTTTCAATTCCTCTTATATGATTTGGTATAAGCATTGATCATGACCTTTTTATAAATTTTATATGGATAAAGGTGTATTTATTAATCTAGCTTATTGACCTTTTATATTGTCATTATTGCATGTTTTTCTTTTTAGGAAATTCTTGCAAATTGTTTGAATGACACCTTCTACAACAAATACCTTCATTTAAAGATAAATAATTTATATAATAACATTTAGTGCACTGTTTTCTATTGAATTTTGAATGAATTTTTATCAATTCATTATCTATGATTAAAATATTATTTTTTTGCATATCTTCCAAAACAATATTTAAAAGGTTCGAAATCTCGTCAAATTCGTAATCTCGATATCTTAAATAATTTTTTATTAAAAAATTGGCAATTTCATCCTTTCTAAAATCCTTTATTAATTCTTTATCATTATTATTATTTTTGTTGATTCTAAAAAAAAGATCTCTTAGGTACCATTCAAACTCTTTTACTTTTATTTCTGGATACATATTATTTGTAATCCACTGAATTTGTTATCTTTTTAATCATTTCTTTTGTTTATATTAATTCTTTGTTCTTAAATTATTCAGGAACCATTATCATGGAATCGATTTTATTTAATAATAAATTAACATTCAATCCTGTTTTTGAAGAAATTGAAACTATTTGATCCATATCTGGGTGAATGTTTAATTCTCGTAATTTATCTTCAATTTCTGTAGGTTTTACTAAATCAATTTTATTTAAAACTAGTATTAACTTGTTATTTGGAACCTCTAATTTGGATAGTGTTTCCATTGAACTTTTTAGTTTCTCTTTAATCGATATAATGTTATCACTAAAATCTAGAACCAGCAAAACTACATCTGCGTAATTTATTTCAGATAGTGTTGATTTGAAAGCCTCAATCATATACGGCGGCAATTTGCTTATAAAGCCTATTGTATCGGTGAATAAGACTTTTTTTTCATTAATAGTAGATGATCGTGTATATGTAGTTAAAGTGGTAAACAATTGTTTATTTGTTTCTTTTTTTTCATTTGTTATTAAATTAAATAATGAAGTTTTTCCTGCAGAAGTATAGCCTGTTAAAGATATTAGTGGTATTTTTTCATGCATTCTTTGATTTCTGTGTAAATTTCTTTTTTTCTCTTCCACCATTAATTTCTTTTTAAGAACAACTGTCCTTCTTTTAATATTTAAAATTTCAATATCTGCATCATATTTTCCAACACCAAGGAAGCCTGGTTGCTCTTCTCCACCACCTTTTGAAAGACGTACTTTTTCTTTTACCCTTACAATGTCATATTTTAATTGAGCTAATTTTACTTGAATTTTTGATTCATTTGTTACTGCTCTATTTAAAAAGATCTCTAAAATTAATTTCTCTCTGTCTATAACTTCAATTTTACATAATTTTGAAAGATTATATTGTTGACTTGGTTTTAAGACTTCATCAAAAATTATTACATCGGGTTTTAGTTCCATGATTTTTTCTTTAACAAATTCGGCTTTGCCCTTCCCAATGCCGAACTTTGATGCCGTTATATGTTTTTGACAAATGGTATCTAATATCGAATATCCTGTTGATTCCGCAAGAGATTTTGCCTCTGTAACTGCAAATTGATTAGGATATGTAATCAAAAGAGCTTTTTTTTCAGATAATTGCATTAACTTTACTTTATATAAAGCTTATAGTAATTTAAATACTCTTTATTGATCAAAAAAATTATTTTATAGGGTATTATTAATATAAAGTTTTGTGGTAAAGTTAAATAATTTGTTTTAATCACTATAGATTGTTTGCAAATAGCCTTAAGAAATGTAAACGGATATTTACTTAGAAGATGCAGTGTTGATGATTTAAAATCTGTTATTGAAATTAATGAAAAAACTCTCCCTGAACATTATACCGAATACTTTTTTGAATCTTTGCTTCGGGAAATACCTGAAGCGTTCATTGTAGCTGAATTTCAAAATGAAATTGTTGGTTATATTATGTGCAAGTTGGAGTTTGGATTCTCCAATTTTAGAAAATTGGGATTTGTAAAAAAAGGACATGTTGTTTCAATCTCTCTTTTGGAAAATCATAGGGGGAAATACATAGGTAAAGCATTAATGATTGAAGGTATTAATGGTGTAGTATCAAGAAAAGGTGATGAAATTTACTTGGAAGTTAGAACAAGCAATTTGCCTGCAATATCTTTATATGAAAAGCTTGGTTTCCAAACAAAATCAATATTAAAGTCATATTATAGAGACGGTGAAGATGCTAATTTGATGGCATTGGATCTTTCTTGATTTCAATTTTCTCTAAATTCTATTTAGTAAATAAATAATAATTAATATTTGGTTGTTATTATTGTTTTTGTAGTATACGATTAATGACAATTTTTGAACCCTCTAATTTACTTGCGGTATTTCCTTATATTTTTATTTCTTCATTTCCTATTTTTGGAATTATTTTGGTGACATGGTGGATTATTAAGGATAAAAAATCATCATCGCGAATAAAAAAAAAATAATATATTTATTTTCTTAGATTCTCGTCTGACATAATCTAAATTACGTTTACTATGACTTGATATTGATAACAAATAAAAACAGATTATTCAAAATTTGAAAATAATTGATATTATATTATTGTTTATTGTAAGTATAGAACTTGATCTTTAATCCTAAACAGATCTGATGCCATTTTTTGGGCATGTTTGTCCTTCTTGTTCTATATGTATATGTTTCAAAAGTTATTATTTTAGAAACGGAACGAAAATATTATAATACGTGATACAATATTTATCTGATAAAAATATATAGAATAATTTAGAGTGCTGGCAGACACTTTGAGATAAATAAAGGAGAACGCTCAAAGCTTTTAGTATATTGTCATCTTTACATGGATTATACCTGACTATCTTTCTCTTTGATTTAGTTAGAGTACATCTACGGAGAGATGTGTAAAAGATTGGATATTGAATATAATAATACAATTTTATCAATGCCATAAAAGTATACATAATAAGATGCTCAAAACCCCCGAGGGGTTTGAAAAATATTTTCTCGGCTTTATGGCCTTTATATATTGTACTGGGCATCAGATATCAAGACCAAATAATACGATGAGACTTAATGTGTATTTCTCAAGAATAAAAATATGTAGTTAATAATCGACCTTGTGGTGATAACAGTCATAGAATAATTATTCATAAATTATTCCATGAGAAAGAACATAAACATAATTGTATATTTATAAGAAGATCTATTCTATAAAACCTTAAAAGTTTGCAAACATGATTGACCTTGGATATAAGAGGAAAAAGAGTTATCAAGAATAAAAATCATCTTTACTCTATAAAAAGAAAAGAAATCCCTATTTACTGCAAAAGAAGGAAATAATTCTATAACTCTTTTAAATGCTTGAATTTAGCATTAGCGCGATATAATAAAGTGATATTTAAGAGTTATTTATATATGTATTAAATATCTTTTTGGTCTCTAATTGAGGAAATATTTCATTTAACTTTCTGGGCATTTTATCTTCAAAAACGATACTTGAATACCATTTGGAACCAAATGCTGTAAGCATTATCAATATCGGTAGCGTATCTTTCCCTTTGTCGGTCAACCTCCATAATACCCTAGTCGGAGATTTCGTTTCTTCTATGCATTCTATGAGTCCTTCCTTCTCAAGCTCCTTAAGACGCATTGAAAGAACTCTTGGTGTAAGACCATGGATAGAATCTAGGATCCGATTAAAGCGTTGAATTTTGAGAAAGCCAATATCTCTTATTATCAACAAGGTCCACTTTTTGCCCAATATTCCTAAACTGGTCTTGATTGGACAATTGATGATCTTTACTTTTGGACGCACCACAGAATCGTCTGGTATAACTGATTCCTCTTTATAACTATTAGTAAATTGCAATATCTTTTTACTACCTTGCTTACTTTTATACTATACTTTGTATAGTTTTAACACAACCAAAGGTAAATTAAACAAAGTACAAAATAAAAAGCAGGTTAGAATATGCTTACCTTATATGATCTTATGCTGGAGAATAAATACCAAAAACTATTGTGAGCACAAAACTATCATTCGCCGCAGGTATCTTGATAGGCTTGTATGGTACAGTATTATCTATGTCTATTATGATCTGATCCGCTCACTCTTATAATAAATGAGTATTTCTTATAGCAAACTCGTTACAACACCTTCATTATCGATACAACAACAACGACGGAAACAAACTCTGTTGTAATCCTATTACTTTATTGGTATCCAATTGATATATGCAGTTTATCCTATTGAAATAATTATTTGGATGTATAAAGTATGCAATAAAGTATATCACAGGAGCCTTTTTTATTGAGATTTATAGTACTTTTCAAAAACCTAAATCATGACTCATTAACAATTCTACATTTACTGAAGCCTTCATGAGTTGTTTGTCTGTATTAAAGAATTTATGGAATCCATAATCTGTTTTAAATTCATGTCTCTTTTGTGCATAAAGAATGAATCTGATGCAAAATCAATAAAATATATGCTTGGAACTTTAACATGGTAGTAATAGGAAAAATGCCTTTGTTAACTTAAGTTTTTCCTAAAATCGTTTTTAATTTAATCAAAATACTTGCTTTAACTCAATTTTCATAAATTACATTATTTTGAACATAATAAAATCAATCTTTATTTGAAAATTGTAGAAAAGTTGTATATCATTATTACAACGTCCGACAGAAAAATTCCTTAAGTTAACAGAGACGGAAAAAAATACGAACCTGGAATTATGACACCATGCCTGATCAAGATATGGTCTAGAAAAGCATTTATTATTTTAGCGACCAGTGGACTGTGATTCAAAAGCGAACTCCACCATTTGAAACTTGACTGTTAATTATATCGCAATTATTGTCTCGGTAAATTTCTGCATGATGGCTGTCCAAATCTTTTAGATAAAGAAAATAACAAACTTGAATGGATAAATAGGAATCTAAACGGTTATTATTTAACGAGCGACTTCATACTTCGTACTCTAAACCGCCTTTGAAAGGAATAAACAAAACCTAATCCTTTTAATACAATAGTTGTTGTAATAGATCTATATAGTGGGTCTCCATGACACTCCAGATAAAACTCAAATCATTGAAGGAACCTACAGAAGATTTAGATGGTTTAAGAGTACTAATAGCTCGCTATAGACCGAGATATCTTCCAAAATATAAAGAGAACTGGGAGCAGTGGTGGAAAGATCTGGCTCCAAGCAAAGATTTGTGGAAAGAATACGTTAAAGATAAAGAAATAGACTGGCCCGAATATTCTAAACGATATATTAGTGAAATCAAAAATAATCCCAAAGCTATGCAGTTACTACATACTTTATCTTTTTTTGTAAATGACCATGAGAATAGAAAGAATAACCACCTCCAACAAGAACAAGAACAACAACATAAGTATGATTTAATTCAAAAACATTCTGTTGTTACACTGCTTTGTCATTGTATAGATGAAAATCATTGTCATAGATCCATTATTAAAAAAATGCTATTTGAACTTGCAGAATAAATATAGACGAAATTCTTCTTAGGTCAAGAATATCTTAATTATTTATGCCCTAATCGCGGTATATTAATATGAAATATCAATAAATTAACCGGTTATCAGAAAGGAAAAAGAGAATCTCATAATCTATCTTTACCTACGATTGAACTGCATGTATCCTATATTTTTTCAATCGACATATGGCGGTATACTCTATCAATGCTCTGTTGCATGATTATTAAAATCCAATAATTTACTATCTGATTTGTTTAAACAGATATTAACTTTGTACAATAACACCTTTAACATCATTTCTTGTATCATGTATTCAGCTTAACCGAGTATACATACTCCAAACTTTCTTTTGACGAGAACACCGTTTCTATCTACAATCCATCTTTGTCCATAGCTTAATGCTATCCTCTTTCCACTTTTGTAAATCATTTCTTTGAGCTAACACTGATAACTCCTAAGAATGTTTTTTCCTTTTTTCCACCCCTCGATTCTGGAATTCTTTCTATTTTAATGCAAGGCATATCCATTGTCTGCTAGATTCCTAAAAATCTCATTACCATCATAAGCGCCATCATCTGCAAATAGTTTACCAATTGTCATTTTTTTATCTGATTTTATGGCCTCATCAACCAATTCGGATAACGCCTTGCTATCATGTACATGCTCGTCATCAATAGTTACTTTCATCATAGATAGAATCTTCTTTGTCTTTACATTAACGGCTATGTATTTTCAAATATCCTTTCTTATTGTTGTTTTTCACATTCCATTTATCTCTCATCCATCCATTGGCCTCTGTTTGTTATCTTGATACCATTACTGTCTATTGCAATGACGATATATTCGTCTTTGAATTGCTTATTTTTGTTATCATCCTCTTTTGTTTTGATGTCCAATCTGTTTATTCTTCTATGTTTATTATTGTAAAATCCGGGGATCGATGGTACTACTTTTCCTTTAGCATGTCCTCTTGTGCTATACTTCTTTAGTTTGTCTATATGGAAGATGAAAGTATGCCTTGACATATCCAAGAAGAAGAAGAAGGAGAAAAGTATTAGGATAATGAAATGGCTCTTAATCCAACATTATTTTTGTTCATCTCTTTTAGTTCAATATCCCAGTTGTTAATGACATCAAAGCCTAGCAATATTTCATCGCCTCTTCTAACTAAAGATTGGTTGTAGACGACAGCAGGCCGGTTTATACAATTTTTTGGTTAATGTTAGCTAAATGCATTTGAAAAAAGGGAATCATGCAACAAAGAACATAAGATTATGATCCAAAAATGTTAAAGAGGATAAATCCTTTAATTTATCAAGATCTAATCTTTAGGACATCTAAATCCAAAATGATATTGAGAGTTATCTTTAGAATATTATGTAGATGTATTAAAAGATTGTTTGAATTATTTCCATGCCTTCTATATATCAAATCTATTATTCTTTACATAAATTATACAAACATCTTCATTTTCCCACCATTTCTTATTAGAACTGTAGTAGTTATTGATCGAATATTACATTGGAGAAATTAATATCCTAGGACTCAAGGATGTATCATGATGACATGGTTTCTTGCACCAGGGGCAATTCTTTCTATCTGTATTATTGCAACCACAAATATGATGTGCGATAGAATCTTTTGAAGCCATTGAAGGTTCTCTAATACCATTACAAAATGGGCATATCGTGTTAGATGATTCCGATAATCCTGAACCACCGCAAATTTCACATTTTTTCATTTCTCTAATTCTATATCAAGATTATTGATAAACTCTTTGCTGTGTCCAATAATTGTCTTCTTCTCTTGAGTTTTATCGGGAATATCTAAACAATTTTCTTAAACTAGTGGTAGCGCGTAAATACATTGTGAAAACATGAAAAGTAATAGTAAGTAACAGAGAAAATACCATCAAATAATAATCGAGTTTTCTTTTGCTTGTTTGATATCTTCTTTGGGTTTAATTTTTGTATCCAGTTGCAAATAGAAAATGACTTAATTTAGTAACCTATTACTCGTTTATATCGTTTCTAAATGATAATTATAAAAAGTAAGATACAATCATAACCAGTAAACTGTAAAGATATTTGATCCCTTGATCGTAGGTTAATATGGAATCTTTAAGCAACATGCTTTTTTCTTGAGATCCATATCCTCTCAATTTATTCTCACTTATAATATGCACTATATTTTGACTTTTAATATAAAGTATATTTTTCAAAATAAATCTTTTGATATATTATAGAATATTTCACTAAATAGTAATATCTAAAACCTGCTTAGAATCCCAAAATACATTTTTTTAAAGAGAAGGAAAAAATAAAAGTTTAACAAATAGAATAAAATGTCAAAAGATTTGGTTAAAAATAATTATATATTTTTACCAATTATTATAGCTGCGATAATTTTTATTCTTATTGGATCATTTGTTGGAACTATATGGTTTGCATTTATTTTAAATGTAAATATCCCTGTATTTAATGGATCAGTTTTTAACCTACATGGAATATTTCAACTAGAAAGTGGTCTAACTTTATTAATCATGGGAATAGGATTTATGATAGTACCCCGATTTAGAAATGTTTCTATTGGCTCAATTACAATAATAAAAATTTCTTTTTTATCAATCATTCTATCTACTTTTTTAGTCATTGTTTCTACAATCAATATATATGAATCAGTAATAAATCAAAGAATCATATTCATTTCTGAGATCTTTAGAATTTTTGGTGTATTGTTGTTTGTTGGAAAAATAATTGATACATTAAAAATCAAACCAAAATTATTGAGGACTGCGGATTATTTTGTGGGATTTTCTTCTATATGTTTATTGATAATATCTGTATTAAATTTATTTAGATTATATGATAATTCATTAACAGGTATAGAAATCCAGTTATTGTTTCCAATAATTATGATATTTGGAATAGAATATAAAACGTTGCCATCATTTTTGGGATTTATCAAACCGCGGAAAAACTTTGGTATATTGTCTTTATTATTTTTGATCATCGCTTTTATTTTAGGCATCACAAAACTTTTTATTAATGATAATACTGTATTGCCTATTTTATTTAATCTATTTTTGATATTTTCTTCTATAATGTTTAGCATTTCTATTTACTTGTATAACAATTATGAAAATAAAAAATATATCCTTCAATCTGCAATAGATAAAAAAGAACGATATCTTTACACATTACATCATACTAGAATTTCTTTTTATTTTTTATATTTGGGATTATTTTTAGGATTGTTGTTCTATATGTTTGATAAAAAAATTATGTTTTATGATTTATCAATTCATTTTATTGCAATAGGGTTTATAGGAATCACTATTGCCTCTTACTTTCCTATGATGATTGCACCAATTTTAGGAAAACCGATTATTGTAAAAAAAATCAATAAAATACCATTGATACTAATAATAGTTTCACTATTAACAAGAACTATGGGAATGGTTTATATCTCTTATTTTTATGGTAATGGATTTTCCATATTACGATCATTAACAAGCATATCTGGATTTTTGATTTTAATGGCCATAATAATTTTTATTATATTGATGTATAAATCAATTAAATTAAAATAAAATTCACATAAAATTTTAATTTTTTATAATCATAATAATTAAAAATGGACTTTAATGCTAATCCTAAAACATTTATTAATCCTTATAAAAAGTATATGGACTAAAAGAATCTCAAATATAATCAATTTTTGATTGGGGATAAAAAAATGTATATTGAGGTAACCATAACCAATTATTGCATTCGAATTTTGGATTTTAATTCCAAATTACTGCTAATAGTTCACTTTCAACAGATTCTCTTTGAATCAATTTCAGCTCTTCTATTCTTTTCCTAAAAAACCCTGCAAATTGGCATCAGATATATCGATCAAACCACTCTTTTGATTATTCTCTTATTTTAATAGCTTCTTTCTTTAAGCGGTAGAAAAGTTTCAGATATTTTTTCATTGTTTTCTTTGCCTGTTGTCTAGATAACATCTTGTCATCTCATCACCTGTGGCACTAAAAAGAGAATAATCCTTGATCAGAGCAATCATCATTTGTTTTTATGAGAAGTATAATCTTTGATACCTTTTCTCATGTACCTATTGATATTTAATATAAATAGATTTAGTCTTTTTATTTAATGTGTTTTATAATTCCTAAAGCAAACGACATCTATTAAATAGAGATTTAAAAACTATTCCTTTATAGCGATTGCCCATGGATGTTGTAAATTATATTCTTTTGGTCATTGGATATTCAGTTGAATCCACGAGACACATGAATCTTTGGGATAAAAAATTCCACGATTATTTAAACAATAAAATTCTCCATTACTAACAATATAAAGATTTTTTCTATTTTCAAAAGAAAGAAATACGTCAATCTCTGATATATCAAACAATTTTCTTCTTTGCTCTTTTAAGCTATCTATGCATTAACAACAGAAATTGGATATTCTTTTGAATTAACGTGAGTATACATCTTGTATTTCAGCCTATTTTATCAAATTTTCGAATATCACTAAACGATCACTATCTTTTCTAAAAGAATTTTCTATAGTATCTCAATTGGGTCCTGTTAACTTAGGCGTTTAGCACCTCCTTGTTGTGTATATTTACGAACAGGTTGAGCCAATTTTTAACATGAAAGAGATTACATTTCTTATCTTTTCTCTTGCAAGGAAAGTAGTCATCGAAACATTCATTAGTTCTATCCTTTATGTACTGGATGGTTCTTTCTATCAGACTTTTCTCGAATGAAGAATGGATATGACGTTTTTGCATCAGAAACCTACAGGCTTGGGGATACCAGGTACCTCCATCTGTGGAAACAGTAAGATGCTTTCCATATATACTAACCAGTCCCGATAGGAATCTTTCAGCAACAAACATGTTTCTTTCCTTGGATATAGTTAGAGTGAGAATTTCCCTGTTTTTAGGCTCTATAGTAACCCATAACCAGATGAAATCTGATGAACCAACCTTGATTACTGTCTCGTCAACTATTAACTCTGAAATTCTCTTTCTTTGTGAGGATATCCTTAGAGGATGATATTTCTGAATCCAATTCCAGATTGCAACGTGACTTCTCTTGACAATGTGTAAAAATGACAATGCCTTTACAACGTTCCTTAATGACAAACAGAGAAAGTACAAATATAGCCCATAGCCAATGTACTCCGAAGGTGTTCTGTTTCTTGTACTTGACATACATTAAATAGAACATCTTAAGCTATATCATTTCCTTAAGTTAACCGAGCCCTCAATTGTCTTAATTTAGTTATATTTCTATAAATCCTATAGCTATTAAAAGAATAACTATTTAGGAGTTACTCTATGTAAAACTGTATTTATATTCTTGATAAATTAGAATTTTTAAATGATTATGTTAATTATTTGGAAAAATCAGACATACTTGTTTGGTATCTGTTTTCTATACTTGATGTCTTATTATTTTTGTTCTGTTCTATCTCTTTTGACCACTCTGGTGCAGGTTTATCCATTAATTTTAGAAAAGTGCTAGCTGATTCTGGACCAAACCCAGCAAAATGATTATTAAAGGCAATAGATACATTTTGATTTTCCAATACGGCTTTGTCATTTATAATATCTATATATTCGGCCATCTCTTTATTTCTATCCTTTACAATCTTGCCAAAATCCTTTTCATTTATACTCCTATCTCCTATAAAACGAATGTAAACTTGATCCGATGTTATTATAGGAGGAGTTTTCAATTCATCTCTTATGCTCCACGTTAATGCTATGTTGTTAGATCTTAAAAAATCATACAAATTGCCATTAAACCATGACTCATCTCTTACTTCTAAAGCATATTTAAACCTACTATCTAATTTTTTTACCATGTTTTCAAACGCTTCGAAACTTTTGCTAGCAGTTAAATAATGAGGTAACTGAATTAATAGAAGTATTGTTTTATCTACTAATGGTTCTAAATTTTTAAAAAATACGTATAAATCCTTTGAAACATCCTGCATCTTATTATCATGTGTTATCTTCTTAGGAAATTTTAAAATAAATTTAAAATCATCAGGTGTCTTTTCCTTCCATCCTCTTACAATAAATCGAGAAGGAATGCTATAGAAAGTTGAATCAACTTCTACGAACCTGAAGAATTTAGAGTAATATGATAGCCAATTCTTATTTTCTAAATTAGAAGGATAAAACGTTCCCATCCAACCCTTGTAACTCCAACCCGAGCATCCAACGTAGAGATTCAATTGATTATATATAGTAATTAAGATATTAAAAGAATCAACAAAATTATAAATTAAATTAATTATCAATTTTCTACAAGGATATTTACATAAATTAAAACATTGTTACTATAAGAATACTTCGTTGGATGATTATCTTAATCATTATTTGTTAACGTTTTGCTGATGGATTTACAACGAGTTTAGTTAAATTCAATTGTTATTGTTATACATAAATTGTTGTTTTAACCGATTTTCGATATGCAACAAACCATTATAAATGTATTTTACATCTATGACGGCTCTAATAACAGTTAGGTAAACAATTAACTAATTGTATTTGTAAAATATTTGTAGTTGTTTTACTTGAGATATTTTTTAAATAAGTGCCATTAAATAAAACCTTATTCCATTATTTTATTTTGTGAAAACAATCACAAATATTTTATATACACATTACCAATGTTTTTAAAGAGCTGTTAACTTACTTAAGGAATTTTTCTATCGAATATGACACTAATACTACATAATTGATCTCTTGCATAATTAGGACCATTAGAAAAATTTCTAATAATAGAATACTTCTTAATTATAACCCACAGATTAAAATGTAAATATAATACAATTTCATCGATAGGCTGCAAAATTTTGATAGGAGTATAATTATGCAAGAGATCTAATGTTTTAAAATTTTTCTAAATTTTAGATTTTATCATACTCAAAATAGTGTGATTCTGTTGGATGTGAATTAAAACAAGTATTTGAATAAATAAAAATATTTTAGGAAATCAAGTTAGCATGACTAATAAATTGAAAGGATTTATATAGAATGTTAGATGATTTTAGATATAATTTCAAATATTATTCTTAAATCTATTTAATAAATAACCAGCAGTAGTTGTTTCAAAAATATTTATTTCAGTAAAATATCAAAACTAGTGTTCAGTAATAAGATTATAAACTAATATTTGGTAAACAAATTTGATCCCTGTTTACATAATCTATGTTTATTGATAATGTTATCTCATAGAAATTGAGTACGACAGAAAAAAAATAAATGTATGATTTATAATTACTTTCAGATATGATTCAAATAAAACAATTGTATATTGTTATACTTGTTCTGGCAATTAATTTAGTGATTATTGAAAATATTGGACTATCATACAGTCAAACCTCCAAATCGAACAGCAGCGATTTTGATATAAAAGTGCCGACTAATTCCTTAAATTTATCTAAACCTGTATATCAAGCCATTATATCTTCATTTTTTACCAGCCAGAATATATCGTCCAAACCATTTACCGTTACAAAAGAATTCGTCTTAGAAAAAGGAGTTATGAAAAACATAGGAAACGTAACTAATAATATGACTTTTATTAACACCTATTTCCCTGATGGCTCTATTCAAGCTAAGGGAAATGGTGTGATTAAAACCAAAGATGGTCAAATGATCAATTGGATATCCTCTGATATAGGAACATTCAAGAACAAAGGTTATACTTTTGAAGGAATAGTTTTGTTTAATAGTACAAATAACCAAAAATTGGCATTTCTGAATAATAAAATTGGCATTTATAAAGAATCTCCTGAAATACATAGAACTCTTTGGTTAATACAATAAAGTTGATTTATGGTCAAGATGAAAATGATCAATAAAGACTATTAGGTCATAAGATGTAGATACATATACAAAATTCCAAATTTTAAACACATCCAAAATGAATTCATTATTTTTCTATTTCATTTAAATTATCATCAATACTGTTTCATGATTCAACTATTACAATTTAATTTTCAAACATTTATCGATAAAAAAATCAACATCTAAACCGTCGGGAATGTAACTTGAACCCTTGTTTTTAAAATGGGGGTTCTGCTTTTAATGGATTTACATATTATACTATGATGACAAACAAGGATTGTATTATAGCGTGTAATGGATCTTGTATATTATAAGAATAGCTGGATTTAATATCTATAGGTAAATGAATTCATATGTTTTGTTATAACCACTTTCTTTGGATCAAATCTAATACATTTAAAGGTTGATCATATTCCTGATAGGTTGTGATTCTTGCATGTATAATGGACCTATTAATTTATCATTATAATTTTCTTTTTCTTTCATCCAAATATGGATATTTATATTCCCGTGTAACCATTCGCCATGAACTTTTATCCTTGGTTAGCCTTGAGGATAACAATTGATATTGAAACTACAATAGGAATGATAAGCCCTTCGTTATCAAACATTTACTGATTGTACTAGTTCCACACATTGTTGGCATTTTAGCTTCTTAACATAGTTGACACTCTAGTCTTAGAGTGTAATAACAAATGTATATGATAGAAAACAGATACAGAATGATAATTGAACCCGAACGTTCGGCTAAGAGCATTTCAGATACTTGTACTGTTTCTGGAGTTTCAAGGCAAACATGGTACAAATGGAAGAGACGCTATAATGTATATGGCATAGATGGATTAAAAAACCAATCAAAAAGGCCACACAATATCAAGAATGTAAAGGTAACCAAGGAACTGGAAAAGATTATTCTTAATATGAGACTTGACAATAGATTTGGTCCAATGAGAATAAGATAGATTAAAGAGAAAGTATGGAGTTAGCTTGGGCACAAAAACCATTTACAATCTTCTAAAGAGATACAATCTAAATTTGATGTCTATCAAGATAAAAAGAAAATACAAACGTTTTGAAATGAAACATCCAAACGAATCGGTTCAGAAGATGGACACCAAAGGACCTTTTTATCTAAAGGGT